>JAFQHD010000084.1 GCA_017398145.1 Clostridia bacterium | reverse complement strand
TACCGTATAGAGATTGTCGCCAAGGTCAATACCCTTTTCCTTTAAAAGACGGACAAAGCGGGCTATCTGAGGAATACTCAGACCTATAGACTCAAGCTCGTCTGCACGGCTGAATATTTCATCACAGTTCCCCTCAGCCCAGACCTGACCGCCTGACATAACAAGCACGCGATCACAGTAGCGGGCGATATCCTCCATAGAGTGGCTGACGATAATTACGGTAGCACCGCTCTTACGGCGATATTCGCATATTCCGCCGAAGATATCGCTTCGACCCTGAGGGTCAAGACCTGCCGCAGGCTCGTCAAGTATGAGCACCTCGGGGGACATAGCCATAACTCCCGCAATAGCTACGCGTCTTTTCTGACCGCCCGAAAGCTCGAATGGAGATTTAGATAAAAGCCTTTGGTCAAGACCGCAAAATTTAGCGGCATCAAGAACACGGCGCTCCACCTCATCGGCAGTCAGCCCCATATTCTTCGGTCCGAAGGCAATATCCTGCTTTACGGTCTCTTCAAAAAGCTGATACTCGGGATACTGGAAAACCAAGCCAACCTTAAAGCGCAGCGCTCTCATCTTCTTAGGGTTTTCCCATATATCAACTCCGTCAAGAAGTATCTGTCCTTCTGTAGGACGAAGCAATCCGTTGAGAAGCTGAACGAGAGTGGATTTGCCCGAACCCGTATGACCGATAATACCCGTAATGCTTCCTTTTTCGATTGTAGCATTGATATTGTTCAATGCTTTCTTTTCAAAGGGAGTTTTGCCCCCGTACAGGTAGCTTACTCCTTTAAGTTCGATCTTTGTCATTTAGTTTCCAATAAACGAGCCAACACCTCGGCTCCTTCTTCCTCTGTAATTACGCTCTCGGGCAGGTCTGCTCCAAGGCATCTTAACATATCAAAAAGCTCTGTGACCTGAGGGACGGCAAGACCTAACTCCCACAGCTCGTAGGGCTTGGCAAAGACCTCCCCCGGAGTTCCCTGCTTAACTATACGTCCGTTATCGATAACCAGGATACGGTCTCCTCTTACCGCCTCCTCCATATTGTGAGTTATGGCGATGATGGTTATTCCTTTTTCACGGTTGAGCTTTTCTATGGTATCCATGACCTCCTGCCTGCCCACAGGGTCAAGCATTGCGGTGGATTCGTCAAAAATAATACATTCGGGCAGCATCGCGATTATACCCGCAATGGCAATACGCTGCTTTTGTCCACCCGATAACTGATGCGGACTGTGTCTTGCAAAGTCACGCATACCGACGGTATCAAGGGCATCGTCTACCCGTTGCCTTATCTCGGCAGACGGAATACCCAAATTTTCGGGACCGAAGGCTATATCCTCCTCGACTATGGTAGCCACAAGCTGATTGTCGGGATTTTGGAACACCATTCCCACACGGCGTCTTACCGCCATAAGCTCCTCGTCGGATAACTCTGCGGCTATATTCTTGCCGTCTATGCGAACCTCTCCCGAATCGGGAGTAAGTATCATATTTATTACCTTTGCAAGGGTAGATTTTCCCGAGCCGTTACGGCCGAGGATGGTTACGAACTCACCTTTGTTGATATCAAGGTTGATATCGTGGAGAACCGGTACTCTTCCACCCTCGTCACCCTCGTAAGAAAAATTAAGATTCTTTATTTCTATAAATTTATCCATTAAATCTTGCTCCAACGTGATGCGGCTCCACAGGGTAAAGCGCCCTTCGTTTGTGTAACGGGAAGACCAATCTCATCCGAAACGGTAATACCTTTATGTGTATCAGCCAATGCAAGATCCACTACATATCCCATAGTGCTTGCCGAAAGACCTGTGGTATAGGAATTAAGCAGGAAGAACAGGGCATCCGGAGCTAATACCTTTGCGGTAAGCTTCACCAGATCGTCTATAGATTCTTCAAGCTTCCATACCTCGCCGTTGGGACCTCTGCCGTAGCTGGGAGGGTCCATGATAATACCGTCGTAGAAGTTGCCGCGGCGGATCTCACGCTCAACGAACTTCTTACAGTCGTCAACTATATATCTGATGGGGTGATCGCTTAATCCCGAGAGAGCCGCATTTTCCTTTGCCCAGGCAACCATACCCTTACTTGCATCCACGTGAACGACGCTTGCACCCGCCTTTGCAGCCGCAACGGTTGCACCGCCCGTATATGCAAAGAGGTTAAGCACCTTGACGGGTCTGCCTGCGTTCTTGATGATAGGAGTAAACCACTCCCAGTTTGCCGCCTGCTCGGGGAAAAGTCCCGTGTGCTTGAAGCCTGTGGGTTTTATTTTAAATTTCAGGTCAAGAGACTTGTATTCTATAGTCCATTCCTCGGGAAGACGGTTCTCGTTCCAGGCACCTCCCCCTTTACGGGAACGGCGGTAGGATGCGTCAGGCTTCTTCCAACCGTTATGCTTCTTTTCACCCTTCCATATTACCTGAGGGTCGGGACGTACAAGGGTGTACTTTCCCCATCTCTCTAACTTCTCACCGTCCGAGCAGTCGAGAAGCTCATAGTCATTCCATTTATCTGCGTATATCATTTATCGTCCTTTCAAAAACTGTTAGCAAATTCACTAAATAATTATCACTATTCTTTAATTACTAATGATGAAATAATGTCGGCTATTCTTTTAACCACAGGGACACAAACCGAATTACCAATTTGCTTATAAGCATCCTCAAGAGTAATGTTATGCGGAAATTTGAATTGCTGAGGAAATCCTTGAAAATCAAGACATTCTTGAATTGTTATTTTTCTCAAACCAAAATCATCTACTACTAAATGAACTTGATTTGGTCTTGTACCCATTGTTGCTGTTAATGTTGGACACATCCTATTTTGTGTAACTTTAATACTATCACGATACACACGGTATATTGAATCGTGACGACTTACAATATTACACAAATGCTTGTAAAAAGGGGTACTTTTATCATAATAGTAAACTTTGTGTTTGGATATATTTCTCTTAAGTATATCTTCTATAGAAACAGTCAGATCGATTTCATTGGGAAATTCGAACATATCACAGTCAGACTGCTCACGGAAAGCCACAATATATATTCTATCTCGAATTTGAGGAACGCCTCCGTACAATGATGCTCTCATAACTTTGTAACGGATCGAGTAACCCAGTTCCGCTAAAACATCGTGAACAACATTAAATGTCTTACCGTTATTATGCGCTATTAAATTAGAGACATTTTCGAGAAAAACGAATCTCGGTTTATGGCAAGCCACAAACCTACCAACCTCATAGAATAAATATCCCCTTGGATCTGATAAACCACGTTGATTACCTGCAACCGAAAACGGTTGACACGGAAACCCAGCAGTCATAATATCGACTTTGTGTAAATTTAAAGGATCAACAATACGAATATCTTTTTCTATAAGCAAAGTTTCTTTGAAGTTATGTCTATAAGTGCGGCAGCAAGCTGCATCCTTTTCAATCGCCCAAGCTATTTTGCAGCCGGATTGCTTGAAAGCAATATCCATACCGCCTATTCCAGTAAATAGACTGCCTACGGTTAATTCCATACACAATCAACTATAAATATCGTTGATGGCATTCCGATAATTCGTATATCGAATTTCAAGCTCGGTTCTACATATGTGGAAGCATTATGAATTCTAAAACTGAACTGCCAGCCACCATCCATATATAATTCTACGGTATTGGTACTCTTGGGTTTGAAATCCAAGCTAACGATACGTGTCGGCAAACTGGAGATGGGTACGAATATTTTAGGCTTGTTCTTTTTACTTGGTTTGTTTAATGTTCCTCTTAAGTTATAGGTCTGTATCTGCGTAACAAGCTTGTTATCAACGCTTATAACTTTATAAAAATCAAATTGCCCAAGTAAATATTCAACCATCTTTTGAGGAACATTTTCGTGTGTTGAATCAGACCTCTTTATTTCTTCAATAAATGCATTTAATAAAGGAATATAAACATCATTATCCTTGTCGGATAATTCACTCCATTTTTTTCCGTCGGCGATTTCTTGTTCGAGATATTCAAAAATCGGCTTTATTTCATTCCAATACTCATTTGAACACGGAACCTCAAACCATTTTTCTCCAAAATCAAGCTGTTTACCTAACCGACTATGCTTAACCGCAAAATGATTATGTTTAATGCTTAGACCTATCTCCCACATTATCTCCTTACGAAGAATAATAATATCTCTTACATCACCAACAACACCTTTTGTATCCGGTTGAATAAAAAGTTCTAAGCAATCCCTATCATTTTCGATTATCAATGGTTCCATATCAAATAAAGTCGCTACGGCAGCCTTCGAACTGATCTCCAAGATCTCCCGAGTTTCGTCATCAATCGAATTCCATGCTTTATGTGCCGCATCGTAACTACTATTCTTAACTATCTTCGCTAACCTAATTTTATTTATTTCTTGATTTAGTGTTTGAAGACATATATATTCGTAAGCTCGACCCTTATCATTACTTTTTGAACTCACCTTTCGTTCCTCCAATATCTTCTTGATTGATATTGCTATTTCATATGCAAGATTAACAGGAACAGCATTCCCTATCATTTTATAGGCATCGTTTGCATCGGTATAAACGAATTGAAAATCATCAGGGAATCCCTGTACTCGTGCGACCTCACGAATAGTCATTCTTCTATACAGATGTTCTTTTCCATTCACAAATCTACAATCGTTATGCCCATATTTAACCATTTTGGGTGCCTGAGGATGAAGTTGACACTGACGACCTGATGCTTGAACGGTAAATGCTTGTTCATCCCACGCCTTAACTCTGTTTCTACTCATAAAGATGGGAGAATAGGAACCTGTAAAATATTCATTATTGTTTACCGCTGCAATATTATGCTTGTTTTTTTCTGCAGTTGGAACTGCAGTATGTTGTAAATCCCAAATAATATCGCGAAGCGTTATTTTACTTTTATCATCAACAGTAGACCCTTTAGGAAATTCAAATTTAACATCAAGATCCTTTCTAAACCCTATGTAAAATACACGTTTTCTCTCTTGGGCAACACCATAATCTTTAGCATTCACCAAGGTTACCGTAACATTATATCCGATTTCCTCAAAAACACTGATTATATTTTTAACTACTTTTGAATGCCTGTCAGCAAGCATTCCACTTACATTCTCAGCTAAAAAAAACTTTGGTTTTTTCGCTTCGAGAATTCTGACATACTCATAAAATAGTTGACCGCGTCCATCATTCATCCCTTTCAAAGCACCGGCTTCAGACCAACTTTGACAGGGAGGTCCACCTATAATCCCATCAATTTCATCTGGAAAATCTTCTTCATTAATGTTACGAATATCGCCTTCTATCAGTTTTGTGTTTGGATGATTGATCTTATATGTTTCGTAAATAGATTTATCATATTCATTAGCAATAACAATATTGAATCCGGCCTTTTCAAACCCTAAATCCAATCCACCGCAACCGCTAAACAGACTAATAATTTTCACTCGTTTTTCCTCACTCACTAAACATTCCTACCTGCTCGCTCTGACCCTTGAAGGGTATCTTCAGATGCTCGTAAGCAAGTCTTGTAACCATACGACCTCTGGGTGTACGGCTTAAAAATCCTATCTGCATAAGATAAGGCTCGTAAACATCCTCGATGGTTATCGCCTCCTCGCCTACCGTTGCGGCAAGGGTATCAAGACCAACGGGACCACCGTTGTATATCTTGATAATAGTCTCAAGCATACGTCTGTCCACGTTATCAAGACCGAGGGGGTCTATCTCAAGACGGTCAAGGGCATAGCCTGCCGCCTCGCGGTCTATTTTGTCCTTACCTAAAAACTGGGCAAAATCGCGAACACGCTTTAAGAGTCGGTTTGCAATACGGGGAGTACCACGGGATCTGGATGCTATCTCAAGTGCACCGTCATCGTCTATTGGCATATTGAGTATCCCCGCACTTCTCTTAACGATGCTTGCAAGCTCCTCGTTCGAGTAGAGCTCTAACTTTGAGATTATACCAAAGCGGTCGTGAAGAGGTGTAGAGAGCTGACCCGCACGGGTGGTTGCACCTACAAGAGTAAACTTGGCAAGAGGCATACGGATACTTCGGGCCGAAGGTCCCTTACCTACGATGATATCGAGGCAATAATCCTCCATTGCAGGATAGAGTATCTCCTCTACCGAACGGTTGAGACGGTGTATCTCGTCTATAAATAATATGTCGTTTTCGTTTAAGTTGGTTAAAAGTGCAGCAAGGTCGCCTGCCTTCTCTATTGCGGGACCCGAGGTTATACGGAGGTTGACACCCAGCTCGTTTGCCATAATACATGAAAGTGTGGTCTTACCGAGACCGGGAGGACCGTAGAGCAGCACGTGGTCAAGAGCGTCCTTACGCATCTTGGCAGCACTTATATATACCTTAAGATTTTCCTTTGCCTTAGCCTGACCCACGTATTCATCAAAGGTCTGGGGACGAAGGGATATCTCCTCGCTGTCCCTGTCCTCGGCTACCTCGGAGGATGACATTATTCTGTTTTCGTAATCGATATCCAGATCAAAATCTTTGTTTTTTTCTATCATGGTAATTCCTTATTTAGCTAATTTTTTCAGAGCCAATCTTATAACGTCTTCCAAGGGAAGCTTGGGATCTATTCCCTTAAGAGCCGATACCGCCTCGCCTCTCTTGTAGCCGAGAACAATGAGAGTATCTATGGCATCCGACATATTGTTGCCGACAGGCTCTTCGGCTATGACCTCACCCGTGTCGATATCCACTGCTATCTGCTTTGCCATCTTGTCCTTTAACTCAAGGATGATACGCTGTGCTATCTTAGGTCCTACACCCTGTGCTTTCGCTATCGCCTTTGCATCTCCTGCGCCTATCGCCATTGCAAGTCTCGAAGGAGTCATAAGCGAGAGTATGGAAAGTGCAAACTTGGCACCAACACCCGAAACCGATATAAGCAGCTTAAAGGTCTCAAGCTCATCCTCATCCGCAAAGCCGTAAAGATCTACCGCATCCTCGCTGACCTTCATGTATGTAAAGAGCTTTACTCTCTCTCCTACCTTATCGGAAATCTTGCCTAATGTGTTTCCCGATATCAGTAATTTATATCCAACTCCTCCGCAATCAATGACTGCAACCGTCATATCGCAGAGGACCAATTCTCCGTTAAGATGATATATCATACGTTACCTTTCTAATTCTCAATTCTCAATTAAATGTAGATTTTTGTTCCTTCGGGAACAAAAATCTTCCATAACTCCTAACTCATAACTCCTAACTCATAACTGATTTTTACAACCTCACAGGTTGTAAAAATCCTTCAGTCGGCTGCCGCCTGTGTGGGCGTTGCAGACTGCTATCGCTAAAGCATCTGCCGTATCATCGGGCTTAGGAACCTTCGGCAAGCCCAAAAGTGTTGTAACCATTGTCTGCACCTGCTGCTTCTCCGCCCTGCCGTAGCCTACCACCGCCTGCTTGACCTGTAAGGGTGTGTATTCGTTTATACGGAGCTGATTGTTTCTTGCCGCAAGAAGTATAACTCCTCTTGCCTCGGCAACCTGTATTGCGGTCTTCTGGTTTGAGTTGAAGAACAGCTCCTCTATCGCCATCTCCTCGGGATGATAGGTCTTGATAAGCGTGTTCATATCCGTATATATGGTCGCCAGCCTGTCCTCGGGAGGAGTGTGCGCAGGGGTAGTGATGGCACCGTAATCAAGAACGTGAAACTTGCCTCTTGAGTAGTCTATTATCCCGTAGCCAACTATGGCTATGCCCGGGTCGATACCCAATATTATCACTGCCTCACCTCCAGGAAGATACTATTACCGCATTATATTAATATATTATAACATAATATAATATTTAAGTCAAACAGTTAAGCATTTATTTTGTTGTTTTTTTGTAAATAATCTTTATTAGTTCATAGTTTGGTGGTATAATGTTTTCATAATATTTTCCTAAGGTGCAATATGGATATAATAAAATTCAACGTAGGCGACATTCTCGTAATGAAAAAGAAGCATCCCTGCGGAGGGGATACTTTAAAAGTCCTTCGGACAGGCTCTGATATCAGAGTGGAATGTACCCTCTGCAAGCGGGATATGACTATTCCCCGTGAAAAATTAGAAAAGAACATAAAGGCGGTAAGACATGAAGACTAAAATAAAGGAAAATCTACCATTTTTAGCGGCGGCATTTTTAATACCTCTCTTTCTTATGGCAGCAGTTCACGCCTGTATAGGTGTGTGGCCCTTCGGAGAGAGATCTATACTGGTGCTTGATCTGAACGGACAGTACGTATATTATTTTGAAGCCCTCAAAAACAAGCTGTGGGAGGGCGGAAGCCTGTTCTATACCTGGTCGAGAGCTTTGGGCGGTGAGTTTATGGGCATCTTTGCCTACTATGTGGCAAGTCCCTTCGCCCTTATCCCCGCGCTCTTCCCCGACGGCTATATGACCGAGGGTCTTATTACGATGATCCTCTTAAAAACGGGTCTTTCGGGTGCTACAATGGCGTTCTATCTTGACCGTACTGCCAAGGGTGACCGTATCAAGGCTGTTATTATTGCCACCATGTACGCTATGTCCTCCTACGCGGTGGTACAGGCACACAACACCATGTGGATAGATGCTCTTCTGTATCTTCCCCTTCTGACCTATGCACTTGAAGAGCTTATCCGTAAGGGACGCTTCAAGCTCTATGTCGGTATACTGACTCTTACACTTACAGCCAACTATTATATCGGATTTATGATATGTATATACGTTGTGCTGTACTCTGTATATTTCTACCTTGCTCACAACGAAAATAACGAAAACAACTTCTACTACGAGGACAACCATCTGCCCAAATCAATTCTGCGCGTAGGCGGTGCTTCTATCCTTGCCGCCTGTATGTCGGCATGGGTGCTTATGCCCGCATACTATTCTCTTACCTTTGGTAAGACCACCTTTACAGATCCCAATTTCTACCCCGAGCTTAACTTTGATCCCCTTGATATGCTGTCGAAGTTCTTCATCGGCTCATACGACACAGTTGAGCCCTCGGGCTTACCCTTTATCTACTGCGGAACGCTTATGCTTCTGCTTCTTCCCCTGTATTTCTTCTCAAGCCGATTCAGCGCAAGAAAGAAGATATGCGCGGGACTTATCCTTACGGTATTCTGCGTTTCCTTCTCGGTGTCTACCCTTGACCTCGTATGGCACGGCTTCCAGTATCCCAACTGGCTCAACTACCGCTACAGCTTTATATTCATCTTCCTCTGCCTTATATTCTCCCACCGTGTACTCTGTGAGCTTGAGAATATAAGATTCCGTAAGGTCGCGGTAGCAACTCTCGTTGTAATACTGATATCCTTCATCATAAAGAACTTCGGTTACGAGCACTTTGACGTAGAGGCCGTTGCAGGTACATTTATCTGCTGCGGGGTGATACTTCTGACACTCCATGCCGTAAAATACGGCTATCTGGAGCGCGGCGGCGTGCTTATCCTCTGCGTCGTTATCATGGTGGAGATGTTCTCGGGAGGACTTCTCAACACCAACGGTCTTGACGAGGACGTTTATATCAGCTCAAGAGCCTCCTATAACGACTTTATGAACCGTGTCACTCCCTTGACCGAATCGATACAGGCTCAGGATAACTCCTTCTACCGTATGGAGAAAACAGTTCACCGTAAGACCAACGACAACCTTGCTCTCGACATAAGAGGTCTGTCAAATTCCACCTCCACGCTCCACGAGGCTCAGATAGAATTCCTCAATCAGATGGGATATTCCTCAAAATCCCATTGGTCAAAGTATCTCGGCGGTACTCCGGTGGCGGATTCGCTTTTAGGTATCAAATATATTATCGCAGACCGGGCGCTTGACAACGAGCTTTTCGAGGTATTCGAGGAGGGTGAGGAACACGACCTCACCGCTTACTATAACCCCTATGCCCTGCCCGTAGCCTACGGCGTTTCCTCGGGCATAAAGGATGTTAAATTCGATTCCTTTGAAACTCCCTTTGACCGTATGAACACTATGGTTGCCGCAATGACAGGCGCTCCCGAGGCAATAGAGCTCTTTAAGGAAATACCCTTAGAGGACACCGAAACAGACAACCTTACCAGCTCCTTCGTTGATAATCATATAAAATACGTTCCCACAGACAGCTCGGATACAGCCCGTATCACATTCAAGATAACTGCGGTAAACGAGGATGTCATCTATATGTATATCCCTACCAATAAGCCTATGGAGTGCAATCTTACCGTCAACTCCTACTCCAAGGGAACATACTTTGCAAACGAGACTATGCGTATAGTAGAGCTGGGTAACTACAGTAAGGGTACTACCCTCTTTGTAACCCTTACATTAAGTGAGGAGAGTATGTATATCCTCAACAACGCCACTCAATATTTCTACTATTTAGACAAGGACCTCTACAGAGATACCATGACCTCCCTTAACGACAGCCCCTTGAATATCACAGAGCACTCGGATACAACGCTTAAGGGTGATATCAACGTGCAGGAGGGTGACGACCTTCTCTTCACCACCATACCCTACGACGAGGGCTGGAAGGTAAAGATAGACGGCAAGAAGGCTGAGCTTATAAAGACAGCGGATGCTCTGATAGCGGTTCGCATTCCTACAGGCGAGCATACGGTAGAGCTGCGATATCTGCCGAACAACTTCGTTATCGGCATCACCGTAAGCGTTATCGGCTTTGCGAGCTTCGTTGCGGTATGGGTAATATATGATAAAAACAGAAAGAAAAGAGCTCAAAACTGGCTCCAATCGGTTGACATAAACGGCTGATTGATATATAATAGAATTTAACATAAATATATACAAAGGATTTTTAGAAATGGCAAACGACAAGAAATTAGTTGAAGAAATAACCTCTATGGATGAGGACTTTGCCCAGTGGTATACAGACATTGTAAAGAAGGCTGACCTCATCGACTATTCCTCGGTTAAGGGCTGTATGATAATCCGTCCCTACGGCTACGCTATCTGGGAAAACATCCAGCATCTGCTTGACACCCGCTTTAAGGAATTAGGCCACGAGAATGTATGTATGCCTATGTTCATTCCAGAGAGCCTTCTTAACAAGGAAAAGGATCATGTTGCGGGCTTTGCTCCCGAGGTTGCGTGGGTAACCCACGGCGGCAGCGAAAAGCTCCAGGAAAGACTCTGTGTAAGACCTACCTCCGAGACCCTTTTCTGTGAGCATTACGCTAACATAATCAAGTCCTACAGAGACCTGCCCAAGCTCTACAACCAGTGGTGCAGCGTTGTAAGATGGGAAAAGACAACCCGACCCTTCCTTCGCTCAAGAGAATTCCTCTGGCAGGAGGGCCACACCATGCACGCAACTGCTGAAGAGGCAGAGGCAGAAACGGTACAGATGCTCAACGTCTACGCCGACTTCTACGAAAAGGACCTCTGCATCCCCGTAATAAAGGGTCAGAAGACCGACAAGGAGAAATTTGCAGGTGCCAAGGCAACCTACACCGTTGAGGCTCTTATGCACGACGGTAAGGCTCTTCAGGGAGGTACATCCCACAACTTCGGTTCGGGATTTGCTGAAGCATTCGGTATCCAGTACCTTGATAAGGATAACAAATTAAAGCCCTGTTACCAGACCTCCTGGGGTGTTTCTACCCGTATGATCGGTGCTATCATCATGGCACACGGCGACAACAACGGTCTCGTTCTTCCTCCCGCTATCGCTCCCATTCAGGTTATGGTCATCCCCGTGCAGATGCACAAGGAGGGCGTAGTTGAGAAGGCTACCGAGATCCAGCAGAGACTTAACAAGACCTTCAGATGTAAGATAGATACAAGCGACAAGAGCCCCGGATGGAAGTTCTCCGAGTACGAGATGAAGGGTGTTCCCCTCCGTCTTGAGATGGGTCCCCGCGATATCGAGAACAACCAGTGCGTTCTTGTTCGCCGTGACAACCGTCAGAAGTACTTTGTATCCCTCGACGAGCTGGAGACCAAGGTGGCAGAGCTGCTTGACGAGCTGGCACAGGGTCTTTATAACGACGCCATGGCTCGCCGTGAGGCAATGACCGAGACTCCCGAGGATCTCGATGCATTCATCGAAAGTGCAAAGGAAAAGCCCGGCTTCAAGAAGGCTATGTGGTGCGGCGACCTTGAGTGTGAGATGAAGCTTAAAGAGCTTGCCGACGTATCCAGCCGTTGTATCCCCTTTGATGAGGAGCCTGTAGGTGACAAGTGTATCGTCTGCGGCAAGCCCGCACACAAATTAGTGTATTGGGGTAAAGCGTATTGATAATGCAGAATGCAGAATTAATGTAGATTTTTGACAGGTCAAAAATCAGATTCCATTGTAATTAATTTTTTCACTATGTGAAAGGAGATAAAAAATGAAAAAGACAAGAATACTCATCGCATTGGTTCTTTGTGTTGTAGCAGTATTTGCTCTTGCCTCCTGCGGCGGCGGTAAGGGTAACTACTCCCTCACCAAGGTTGACCTCTCCCTTGAGGATGCCTGCGCTAAGGTTACCGAGGCAGGCTGCACACCCGTAGTCGTAAATGTATACGACGAAAAGAATGAGGACGGCGCAGTTCTCTCTGTAGGCGAGTTCACCGGCAAGGCTGACAACGGCTTCGTTACCGTTTGTGTAAACGACCTCTCCATCAAGGACAAGGTCCTCGCACAGCCTCTCGCGCCCCGTATGCTCACCAAGGACAGCTACGAAAAGGCAATCTTTGCTAAGATCTCCTCTGACGAGAGCTTAAAGAAGACCTTTGAAGCTCTCTACACTCTTAAGGATGCAGACGCTGCTTCCGAAAGAGAGGTCGAGGTTATGCACCGCTCCTACCCCATCACCAAGACCGAGGACATCTACGTTCTTGATACCGGTGTAAGTGCAAAGGAGATCGACACCATTGCAGGCTATATCGCAGATAATACCGACTACACAGCAGAGGATATGTTCAACGACTATGTTGCTGTAGGTATCGTTCCCACACCAGCCCAGGCTTTGAGTGCTGAGGTTCTCTCCGTTGACAACTGTGAGCTTGAAGAGGTTGAGGGCGGCGTTAAGGTTACCCTCTACAACGGTGAGGGTCAGACCATCGTTGTTCCCGCGGAGATCGACGGCAAGGCTGTAGTTTCTGTTGGCGACGGTGCTATCCCCCAGTCCAGCCTCCACGCTCTTACCACGGTAAGCGGTCTTGAGGTTATCGAAGCTGAGGCTTGCTCCAACGCTTACGGTCTTCTCAATGTTACTCTCTCCGACTCTATCCTTGAGCTCGGCAAGGACGCCTTTGAAAATGTTCTCTTCACCGAGACGAATGGCGATTTCGTTACCTTTGCAGGTGAAGTTCTTCTCTCCTACAACGGTTCTGACGCTGAGGTTACGGTACCCGACGGCATCAGATTCGTAGGCGCTGAGTCCTTTATGGAAAACGAAACCCTCACCAAGATCACTCTTCCCGAGGGCGTTCAGTCTATCGGTGCTGCTGCATTTAAGCTCTGTGAAAACATAACCGAATACAACATTCCCTCCACCACTCTTAAGGTTTGCGACGAAGCGTTCTACCGTATCAGACATATCACTACTCTTAACATTCCCGACTCTGTAGTTGAGATCGGCAACTATGCGTTCTATGAAGCTAACGACGTTGTTGAGTTCTCTCTCGGTCAGAACGTTCGTAAGATCGGCGACAACGCTTTTGAGTACCTCCACCTTGTAACTGCTCTTGACATTCCCGCATCCGTTGAATATCTCGGCAACGGCGCATTCCTTAAGTGTAAGGAAGTTGCAACCGTTACAGGCGGTGACGGCCTTACCTTCGTTGGTACAGAGGCATTCGGCGAGGTTAAGTGGTTTGTTGAGCTCACTGAGGATTACAACTACCTTGCAGACGGTATCCTTGTTAAGTGCAATCTCAACGAGCCTGAAATAGTAGTTCCCGCAGAAGTTAAGTGTATCTCCGGTGCATTCAATGCAAAGAAGAAGATGCAGAAGGTCGTTATCAACGACGGCTGTACAGCTATCACAAAGAACTCCTTTACCGACTGCGCTAAGCTCACAGACGTCACCATCCCCGCATCCGTGACCTATATCGACGACAGCGCATTCGATAAGAACAACCCTCTCCTCACCTTCCACGTTGAGGCAGGCTCTGCTGCAGAGCAGTACGTTAAGGATAATCACTTAAAGTACGACAATAACATCTGATAAAAAAACTCCGCCAAAGCGGAGTTTTTTTATCAGATGAATGTAAAATGTAAAATGTAGAATGTAAAATTAATGAGGAAAACTGTTGCATTATGAAGTGAACCCCAAAGTTTAGACAAAATTAAATATTAAATCGCTTGTGAATGAGTTCGGTATTGTACCGGACTCATTCCTTTTAGTTTCAAGGATATTCTTTCGTTGTTGTAATAGTTAATATAACTATTCAATTCATC
>JAFQHD010000083.1 GCA_017398145.1 Clostridia bacterium | reverse complement strand
TTGAGGCGAGACGCCGTTTCCTATAATAAAAAAAGCTGAAAAACACCCCAAGCTTGAACCATTACAGTTCGATTGAAGTGTTTTATTAAAGCTATAAACTCTTATTATAATCTTATATCAGCCGTTGAGGCAATTATCGTTTATGAGAATGACCGCCGAGTATGCGGGAATAGTGATGGTTCCCTCACAAGTCTCGGGAGTAGCCATAACAGAATTACCGTTAACTATCATATTCCAGTTACCGCTGAGGGTGTAGGTCATCGCATTACCCGTGGGATTAGAAACGATGAGAGCCTTATTACCAACGTGGTCATCAAGTGTGATAGCAACCCTTCCCTCTTCTAAAGAGGTGTTCGCGTAAACTGCCGTATTGAGCGTTCTAAAAATATCATATGTCTTTCTTACACGAATAAGCTCCCGGTAGTAGAGCATCATCTCGTATTCATTTGTGCCTTCCTTGAGAACGGACCAGTTGATATTATTGATAGCGTCGCTTGACTTATAGCTGTTTTCATCGCCATCTTTCGTACGCAAGATCTCCTCGCCTGCCTGGAAAAAGACCGTACCCTTGGAGATCATCATAAGCGTTGCGCCAAGACGATTCATAGCGAGTCTTTCTTCCACTGTATTATCTCCATTAGAAAGGAGAAGTTTATCCCAAAGAGTATTATTGTCGTGCGCACTCATATAGTTAACAACCATCGCGTCCTGAACTGTCCAGCTCAGTCCCGTACCTATGCCGCCCTTGATGCCAAAGAGGACCGATGGGAAGGAGCCTTTGCCGTTGCCGCTGATATATCCCTTGGAAATAGCAGTGAATACGCTTCCCTTAAGACCGTCACGGATAACGTCGTTGAATACCGCGATACCACCGACAGCACCCTCGAGAGGCTCAATCTTACTTATCTGCGACTGATTTGCCATAGGACTTCCGTCAATGGTAGAGCCCATCGTCCAGCCTTCACCGTAGATGATAGCCTCAGGATTAATCTTATGGACAGCGTTCTCAACCTTCTGCATCGTTGCAAGGTCGTGCAATCCCATCAAGTCAAAGCGGAAGCCGTCAAGATCATATTCTTTTGCCCAATAGCTGACAGAATCAACCATAAACTTACTAAACATATATCGCTCGGATGCGGTGTCGTTTCCACAACCCGATGCCGAGGAGTTTGCCCCCGTTGCGGTGTATCTGTAATAATAATAAGGAACAATCTTGTTAAAGGAGCTGTTCGCGTCATACGTGTGGTTATAAACGACGTCCATAACCACTCCAAGGCCTGCGGCGTGAAGAGCCTGAACCATCTGCTTATACTCCTTAATCCTCACCTCACCGTCATAAGGATTGGTAGAATAACTTCCCTCGGGAACGTTGTAGTTCTTAGGATCATAACCCCAGTTGAACTGACTGTCGGGGTTTGCCTCGTCAACGGTTGCGTAGTCGTATACGGGGAGAAGATGAACGTGAGTAATACCAAGATTTACAAGGTAATCAACGCCAACGCTCTGTCCGAACTCGTTTACAAGTCCGCGTTCTGTGAATGCAAGATATTTACCCTTATACTGAGAGGACGCGATCTTGTTAGAGAAGTCTCTTACGTGTACCTCCCAGATAACGGCATCAGAATAGGTCTCGATGCCGGTGGAGAAATAGGCGCCCCAACCGCTCGGATTTGTGAGTGAAAGATCAACGACCATACCGCGATTACCGTTCAGGCCTGTTGCTTTTGCATAGGGGTCAACTGCCTCCTGTGTACCAACAGATGTGGTAACGGTATATGTGTAATACGTACCGTGTCCGCACTTTGCAGTATAAGACCAAACGCCGCGCTCGCCCTTGACCATATCAACACTCTGATAAGCCTCACCCTCATGGCCCGTGGCAAAGAGATTAAGAACTACGCGGGATGCCGTGGGGGCCCAAACCTTGAAGGTAGTATTTTCGCCGTTTATAATGGCACCGAGATCGTTTCCGTCATAGGTAAAGTTTTCAACAAAGTATTCGCTGTCAAAAATGTTTGTGGGAACTACCGCCTTTTCTCCGTAACCTTCAATTACAACGCGATAATTTTTGGAGATATCAAGCGTTTCCTCAACCTCAATGGTTCCGCTTGTAACCTCTTTACCCATATTGCTGATGTCGAGGATTGTGAGTTCTCTGTCACCCTCGTAAACCTTTACCTGCTTATAGCTCGTAATTGCAGTCTTGGGAGAAATATTATATTGGATCTTGTGGAAATCGGTCATTCCCGCAAGGGTAAACTTCTTGATCATCGTAAGTGTTTTGCCTCCGTCGGTACTTGTATACTGCGCAGCGTCTCCACTCTTAAGATAAATAAAGGTTTCTTCGCCTTCTATCACAGCAAATCTGTCCTCGCTTGTCGCATCTTTTGTAGCCTCACCCCAAGATGAGCCTCCGGGCTCGGAACAATTCGTACGAACTATAAAACCTATCTGTTCAATGTCCTCGGGAACATTAACGACGACCTTTGCGCCGTAATCGCAAGGATACATAGTGTTCCCGCTTCCCTCTTTTCCGTCCCACCAAATCCAGATGTCACAGTTTTCGATAACACCGGGATGAGACCAATAGAACGTAACCTGATTGTGTCCAGGTTCTTTCGGGATAGAGTACTCGCCCTCAGGAATCTGCCACTTGTCCTCGGAAGACTGCTCAGTTTTATCGCCTGTAGAAGGAGTCGAGT
>JAFQHD010000082.1 GCA_017398145.1 Clostridia bacterium | reverse complement strand
GTATGGAGATAGCAAACGAAAAGGATATCTCTGCCTTTCCCGATGCATCAAAGGTCTCCACATATGCGGTAAAGAATCTTGAGTGGGCATACGGTAACGGTATCATCAACGGTTCAATTTCCGGTGGTAAGACATACCTCAATCCCCGTAACCCTGCAACAAGAGCAGAGTGTGCTACCATGTTCTCGAAGTATCTCTACCTTGAGCCCGTATATGAGATAAACGGCAATGACCTTTCGCTCTATACCATCGTTTATTCCGAAAATGAGATCGGAAGCGTAAAAAAAGCGGCAAACGACCTGTCAAAGTATATTGAACAGAGTATAGGTATCTCACTGCCCGTAGTTATCGATACAGCCGAAAAGACGGATCACGAAATTCTTGTAGGCAAGACCAACCGTGAGGTAAAGGCAGATATATCTACGCTCAACGCCGACACAGAATTTATATGTACGGTAGAGGGCGATACCCTAATACTTATGGGAACGGACGATACCACCGATTATAATACCGCCGAGGACAGAAGCCATCATAATGTGGACGGCAGTATGAATGCCGTATACTATTTCCTCGAAAAGCAGTTCGGCTATGATTTCTACTATGACGGTGAGGGTGTAGTTACCACTCCCGATCCGGTTATCTCTCTTGACGACGGCTATGAATATATAGACGGACCCAAGCTTGAGTCTATCGAAATGTATATCACCGATGCAGGAAGTGAATGTTATCTCCATAACGGTTATTATAAGGAATGGGGCTGCGGCCTTCCTCATCAGCTCGTAAACCTTATTGAAAAGGGTGACAGCTCGACCGATAACACTATGGATAACATCTGTTATTCAGATCCCGAAAACAAAGAAAAGCTTATAACCAATATAAGAGCCCTGCTTGAAAGAAAGCCTGAATTAAATCTTATCGGCCTTGTCCAGAGCGACAGCGACGGCTACTGTAAGTGTGAGCGTTGTCAGGCGGTATACCGTGAGCACGGCAGAGCCGGAACTCTTATGCAGATAGTAAATCTGGCGGCTAAAAGCTTCGAGGAAGAATTTCCCGACGTAAGATTTGCCACCTGGGCATACGGCTGGAGCGCTACTCCTCCCAAGACCGATCTTCGTTATCACGAAAACGTAATACTTTATTACAATACTATAGCTCTTTGTCCCTGTCACGAGTACACCGACACCGCCTGTGACGGCAATAAGAATTCAGCCGCTACCATCAAGACCTGGGGAGAGAAGGCAAGCAAGCTCTATCTCTGGGAGCATACAGGCTCCTTCGGTGACGCTATGGTTCCTGCCCTTGACCTTGACTCCATACGTGCCAACACAGCTTACCTCTATGAAAACGGCGTCAGAGGAGTATTCCTCAACGGCAGAAGCGGTAACGCCTCCGACCTCTACGTGCTTCGCGCATATCTTTTCACACAGGTATACCGCGATCCTATGATGTCAGAGGAAGAATACAGCTACCGTATGAACGGATTTCTCAAGACCTATTTCGGTGACGGCTGGAGCTACATAAGAGAATATATCGACGCTATTGCCGAGATCGGTAACGTACAGTGTACAGGTACTCACGCGGCTATAACAGGTATGTACGATTTTGACCTTGTATGCAAGTCAGGAGATGCCATCAACGCTATGTGGGACAAGGCAGAAGCGGCATCAAAGACTGAAGCACACCTCGACCGTGTCAAGATGCACCGTCTGTCCTGGACATACCTCTGGCAGTCTGCCCGTTACGAAAAGGATTTTACCAACGGCAGCAATGCTTCCCGTGAAGCATATAAGGCAGTTAGCCAAAAGCTTTATGAAGAGATACTTCATTACGAAGCAAAATGGGACGGCGAACACGAAGAGCCTTCGGGCGATCTTGAAAAAGCACCTTATCAGTGGTAAAAAGAATGCAGAATGCAGAATTAAGGAAGACAATAGTGTCTTTAGGACACTATTGTCTGCTATGATTATTTATTAATCAGGAAGGTTATATAATGAAAAGATTTATTGCAATTTTACTTACTGTTTTCACTCTTGTATCTGTAATACCCTTTAGTGTTGCAGCCAAGGAAATGCCTTTTAAAGATGTGAAAGAAAGCCATTGGTTCTATAACGCAGTAAAGTATACCTACGACAGAGGTATATTTGCGGCAAATAACTCGGCAGGTGACCTTTTCGGTCCCAATGTTTCTATGACGAGAGCAATGTTTGTCACCGTACTTTTCAGACTCTCGGGTGCAGATCAGTCTGCATACACCGGTGAAACCGTATTCACCGACGTCCCTGTAAACCAGTGGTACGCCAAGGGCGTTCAGTGGGCAAACGAAAAGGGTTACGTTGCAGGTATGACCCCTACCACATTTAACCCCAACGGCAAGATAACAAGAGCGCAGATGGCGCGTATCCTTGCCCTCTATGCGGCAGGTGAGGACGGCTATGATCTTACAGAGGTAAGAGAGTCTGCCTTCAATAAATTTTCAGATGCGGCAAAGGTTCAGGACTGGGCAAAAGAGGGTATAACCTGGATGTCCACCAAGGGTCTTATCAGCGGTATGGGTACCGAAGAAGGAGCTCCCGTTCTTAACCCCAACGGTACCGCGACCAGAGC
>JAFQHD010000081.1 GCA_017398145.1 Clostridia bacterium | reverse complement strand
TTTATCCATCGTATCAACAAACATTGCACCAAACCGCAACTATCACTCCTGCTGTTTGCCGGATGGATCATATTGGCGATAACAGGACTCACCTATTGTTATGTCGATCATCTGAAGAACGGTGCAGTCAATGTAATAACTATCCCGTCATCAATTATTATGACCGTTATGGGATCTCTCTGTCTATGGAAATACGGAACCGACCTCGATCATTTCAAAACACAGCTGAATAACTATCAGCAAGGATTACAGGTAAATGTCGGAGACGGAGCGTTTGCCCAAACAGAGGCTCTGCTTCTTGACGTACAGGCACAGCATGAGGAAGCTGTGCGTACCGCTGTAACCAGCGAACGATTCAAGGTAGAGCTTATCTCAAATGTTTCGCATGATCTGCGTACACCTCTAACTGCCATATTAGGTTATAGTGAACTGCTGAAAAATGAAACACTTTCACCTAAGGGACAGGAACAACTGCGACAGCTGAACATGAAAGCCGGCTATATGAATGATCTGGTAGAATCCTTGTTCGAAATGACAAAGGTATCAAGCGGGGCTGTTCCGAGCAAACAAGAGAAAGTCGATCTTGTTCGTCTGTTAGAACAAACGATCGGTCTGTTTGACGATCAGCTTGTCAGTTCCGGTCTTACCGTTCGGAGAAATTATGTTTCGGATAGGATCCCTATCATTACGGACGGTTCCAGAATGTATCAGGTATTTGCAAATCTCTTAGGAAATGCGATAAAATATGCTTTATCCGGTACACGTATATATTTTGAGGTCAAAAAAACCGAGAATTCTTATGTGATCCGCATAACGAATACGGCATCTTATGAAATGGATTTCAAACCGGATGAAATCATGCAGCGTTTTGCACGAGGCGATAGATCCCGTTCAACTAAAGGCAGCGGTTTAGGGCTTGCAATAGCGCAAACATATACGGAATCGGTAGGCGGAAACTTTTATGTTTCTATAGACGGAGATCAATTCAGTGCGATTGTAGAGCTTCCCGAAACTGAAAGAAATTTGTAGGTTTTATATTGATTTTACGAAAGACACCCCCTGTATAATGAAAGCAACAGGGGGTGTTATTATGTCAAAACTTAAGTCCTTTTTAGAAAAATATGTCGATTTTCCAAGTCTTATACGCCATATCATACTTTCATGGCTGACAGCTGTTGCAATTGAATACTTCAAGCTTCCGATGAATTTACGCGATCTGTCACGATTAGACGGCTTGGCACAAATGTCCCTCGGACGGGTGATATTGTTTACCTTTTGTTTTACGGTTATACTTTTTGTTCTCTCCCTGTTTATAAAAACAGCAAAAATCGAACGCTGGGGGATAGCCGCAGTATTTGCTCTTATTGCCACGGGCACTTTAGGTGCATCTGTCTCAAAGGCATATTTAACCGTTTGCATATTGATCACGATATCTCTTATTATCTTTGCTTGGTTCGGATGGAAAAATTCGGACGAGCTGATAAAAACAAAAAAGCCATGCTTGTGGATAACAATAGGTTTATCGGTCGTATTTTTCCTTTTCGTCAGCGCATGGACGGTTGGCAGAGTATACAGCTTTAGTTCGCCGACATTTGATTTCGGCATTTTTTCTCAAATGTTTTACAATATGAAAGAAACAGGTCTGCCTATGACTACGGTCGAACGTGACGGAATGTTATCCCATTTTGCCGTTCACGTATCACCCATCTATTATTTGATGCTGCCTTTCTATTGGCTCTTTCCCTCACCTGCCACATTGCAGGTACTTCAGGCTTTGGTGATAACTTCAGCAATTATTCCGCTTTGGAAGATCGGAAAACATCATGGCTTATCTGAAGTTCAAAGAATGCTGGTCTGTGTTCTGCTGCTTCTCTATCCGGCTTTTTCCGGAGCTACAAGCTATGATATTCATGAAAACTGTTTTCTCACCCCTCTGATACTTTGGACATTATACGGTATTGACAAAAAGAATTCACTCATTACCGCTGTTGCCGCCGGACTTACGTTGATGGTTAAAGAAGATGCCGCTGTCTACGTTGCGGTAATAGCCTTATGGTTGATCGTTAAAACACTTCTGCGACTCAAAGAGTCGGATAAAAAGAATCTGTTTACCGGTGTCACAATGCTTTTAGTTTCTATAAGCTGGTTCTTGTTAGTCACTGCATATTTGGCTGATAGCGGCGACGGGGTTATGACTTACAGATATGATAATTTCATATATGACGGCTCCTCATCATTGACTACAGTAATCAAGTCAATAATACTCAATCCTATGAAAGCCGTTTATGAGTGTGTGGATGCCGAAAAACTGAAGTTCATTGCAATGACACTTCTTCCTCTGCTTGGTCTTCCTTTTATCACACGACGGTACGAACGGTATATTTTGCTGATACCGTATATTTTGGTAAATCTGATGTCGGATTATCAGTATCAGCACGATATATTTTTTCAGTACACTTTTGGCTCTACTGCTTTTCTTATTTATCTGACAGTCATTAATTTAGCGGATCTCAAAATCAACCGAAAACGCGTTTCTGTTTTGGCTATGGCAACGGTTATCAGCGCCGCTTATTTTTACACGGTTGTTTTGCCCGTAGGCATACAATACCCGATTCAAGCAATTCAATATCAGGAATATTATCAGAATATCCGTGACACGTTAGATACTATCCCGGATGATTCCTCCGTCACAGCCACTACTTTTTATACCACGCATTTATCTCAACGAGAAATTCTCTATGACGTCAGATATTGTTCCAAAGAGCATCTGCTTGAAACAGAATACGTTGTCTTAAAGGTGAATTCTGATAGTGAGTGCAGTAAATATGCAACGGACGGTAAAGACAACGGCTATGAAAATCTTGTGAAGCTGTTGAAAGATAACGGATACCGAAAATACGGGGCAGTTAACAACGTATTAGTGATCTATCATAAATCAAATTAACAATTGAAAGTCAATCTATTTAAAAAAGTATCGTACAATGAAGATTATATAAAACCAAGATCAGCCTGTCCGAAGCAGGCTGATTTTTATATTAAAAAAAACTGATTTTTTGTCGTAAATGGCTTGTTTTATTTTTCCTTTAAGGATGTGTAGCAAAAAGTGTGCAGGCTGTTTTATAACCTGCACACTTATTTTTACAATATAAATTTCTCTATTCGACAGTTACAATGTAATAATTGTAGGATTCATCGTTATATTGAACGCAGAAGGTATACGTACCCGGGCTGAGGATTACGGAGATCTTACCGTCAACTATCTTGTCACGTTTCAAGGCAACACTTCCCGCCGCACGTTTTATCTGAGCTGAAGTGGTGAATTCACCCTTGGCGTAACGTATAACATTGAGATCGTCAAGCTGTGTGAATATAACTGTATTTCCGTTTTGTACAACTATCGGGACTTTCTTCTTTACGTTATATTTATATATGGCCTCGTAACCGTTATTGTATACTACGGCAATAGTAACTACACCCTCGTTACGGTACTGTATCATATAACTGTCAGCATCTTTTATAACGTTTGCGGAGAACGACCTTGAGCCTGTTGCTCTTTTAATTTCACCGGGAGTATTATATTCACCGTATGCGGTTCTGATAACCCGGACTTCCGGAATATTTCCTATAGTTACCTGTAATCCGTTGGTTGAGAAAACAGGCTCGTCCACTACAATGGTTTCGTATAATATTGTCTGTGTGCCATCCTTGTAACGGATAAGTATAGTATGTATTCCGGGCTCCTTTACGACACATACATAGTCGTGTCTGTCACCTATTTTCACACCGGTTGCACTTAAAATATATCCGTTATTCTTTATCTCACGGTAGGTCTTATATTCTCCTTTGGCAACGAAGAAGTCTTTAACATTATAAAGATCGTGGATGGTAATATTAACGCCGTAACTGGAAACAGAAGGAACAAACTCGGTAACATCAACTGTCATAATATAATCGGTACCGTCAACCATTTTTATCCATAAGGTATACTGACCTCCGCTTGGCATTTCATAAACAAAATTACCGTCAATAGTGTTTTTTCTCACGGAAGCATTGGAAATTTGCGTACTATCTTCTACATTCGATATTTCATCAACACTTGTATATATACCGCTAACATAATGAATGTCCTGTATCCAATACGCATCGGATATACAGATATCATAGTTATTTACAGTGAGCTTCGGTTCGTTTAATTTCCCGTTACCCGAAATATTAACGATTCTGAAGCCGTAATACCGGCCGTGCGCATTAGTTTTCAATCTTATTGAAAATGAGTCTCCGTCTACCCTTATTGTTTTATCAGCAAGGGCCTTACCGGTATATTTTCCGACCTCATTTCCGTTCATATCATAAACGTATATATAATCACGGTAATTGTCAACAAAGGTGTCTTCGGAAAATGTTATATCAAGGTATTCACTTTCATGCGGATGATTATAAATCCAGGTTTCGTCGCTATTATCGGGGTATAAATGGTCAGATTCGGGATAATCGATAACCGTGGGATCAACCGTTACGTCAAATACAGTTTTCGCATCACCAAAACTGACGGTTACGGATTTTGAACCTGCCGAAGAAAAATCATAATCTTCTATCTTAAATCCTTGGGCAATATTCTTTGTACTTCCGTCACTTAATTCCACTTTTAAAACCATCCCCTCGGAATCAAAGCTGCCGTTAACAGGGTATATAGTTTTTTCAGGCGGATTTTCTATGGAAATCGATTTGATATCTTCATAATACGAGGTTGAAATCGAATTATTCACCGCATAAACGTAAGGGTAAGAAAAGACAGAGCATTTTATCACCACAGATTCACTGTTTGTAAATGCTTTCGGCGCGATTTGTGTTATGCTATCGGGAATAACTATACTCTCGATATAGTCGCAGTTATAAAAAGCATAATCCTTTATCTTTTTCGTACCTTCGGGGATCACAGCCTCGCTTACACACTGTCCGTTTACCCATAAGTTTTTGGCACAGGATAACGGATTGGCCTTTCCGTTATAAAAATCAATATCACACCAATCGCAGAGACTATTGATATTTACCGTCTGTAAGTTATCGCACTTATCGAAGGCATTACATCCCATATAATTAACTGCAATCGGAATGTCTATCGACTCCAGCGAAGTACAATGAGAAAAAGAATATGATCCTATATAGCTCACTCCGTTGGGAATATTGATATTTCTGAGTGAACGGCATGAGAAAAAACTAAGATCACCTATAGCATCCAAACCGTCCGGAAGGTTAATGCTCGACAGTGAATAACAATTATAAAAAGCAGCAACGTTTATCGTAGTCAACGTACTCGGTAATGATATACTACGGATGTTTGTACAACTGTTAAAAGCACTGCTTGCAAGTGTAGTTACACCTTCTTCGACGATCACGTTATTAATCGAAGAGCTGTGTGCGGTCCATCCTCCGGGTGCTATCATTTCTCCTGTTCCGGATATCACCAACATACCCACACCGTCGATTTTCCAAGTGAGATTACCTACGGTTCCGGTTTTGGCGGATAAAGAGAACGAATTAAAAGAAAAGGAAATCAAGGTAATGAGAGTTAATACCAAAATCCCCGGCAATACTCGTTTTTTTAACTTCATAATATATCACCTCACAAACGAAATAGTCATAATTAATTATTGTCCGGTAACATATCTGTATTTGAATCTTCCGTTGGGGGCTGTATCTCCGTATGAATATAAATCGAGAATATCAGCCTCTCCTGATTCGTTTTCGGCTAAATTATCATCAGCCCACTTGAAGCTGATATCGATATCTTCACCCGATATTCCGAGCATCTTTACAGGAATCACTACCTGTAAACATTTACTGGATACATTCCATTCAACTCTGCCTGCCTCTTCCCAATTCCAACCGCCAAGGGAACGTTCGAGCATGCCTGCCTCACGTCTGTTCAGTATATATTCAAAACTCTCCCAACTGTTCTCGCTGTTACCCACGTCGATAAGCAGGCGCATCCATTCGGATTCACCGAGTCCGGAGATCTCGTTGTCACATTCAACGTAAAAATAAAGGTTCTCGTCGTCTCTTGCAACCTTTGATACAGCAATATCGTTACGGACAGAGTTGGATGTATAATATGTACCCTGATATCCGCGGCTACTGCGGCCCTGTGTTGCGCCGATATAATCATAATATACGGGTCCGACCACGTTCCACTGTTCTGCAGAGGAATTAATGTTTATAGTAGTTTTATCGGTTGCTTCAGGTAAAGCTTCGGTTCCTTTAAATGCTCTGATATAAGATACCATCTGGTAGTAGTAATGGTCTTTAAGCTTTCCCTTGGACGGCTCTATATCACGGCTGGCAGTATCGTTATATTGGTCAGGAAACGCATTATCTACACATTGCCAGCTCTGTGCCCGTCCCGCAACCCACTCATTCCATCCTGTAATGAATATGAACTCAGGGTCTACTTTTATCGCGTATTCAAACTGCTGTGCAAAATTGGCACCGTACAGCTCAGCATTCTCCTGTGTATCATAACCCTCGGAGGTATAGGTACGGTCAAAAACGTTCTCACCGTTCATCGCAGTAAGACCGATTTCTTCCGAATGATTCTGTGCAACGCTTACGGTGATCTGTTCCGGTGTACCGTCCTCATTATAATAGACCTGCTGAGGATATATTGACATCCATCCCCACATATCCTGTGATGTCTGACCTGAGGTATATGATGACTGAGGTGCCCGGAAGGTAAAGAAATTCTTTATTGCGTGATGGGTGGCATTATGTGTTATCAGATCTTCGCCGTTTGCCATAATAAGCGGTTTACCCTCCCAATAAAACCAGAGATCGTTGTATTTGCCTTCCTTATAGATATCATTGTATAAAAACTCTAACTGGTAATTAGTATTTTCAGCCGACGCAAAAGGAAGCAGAAAAGCTATCTTAGGCGTATTAACACCGTCTTTTCTTGCCTGAGAAAACACTTCAAATACCCTTGTGTATGACTCTTGCCAGGTAAAAATTCCGTTACTGTTATCAAATATCATAACATCAACACCGGCATCAGCCAGCATTTCCGCATGCTTACGTAATACCCAATCATCTACCGTGGTATAGTAACCAAACAACGGTTCGTTCCAATGATGCATTACATTATATCCACCCCACGCAGGATGATTTGTATCTAATCTGGATTCGGGATAATTCTTCAGAATCTCAGACACGTTGTAAGGCGAACTGTTCTTAGAATGATAGTCGTGCCAAGTCCAATAGAATATTCCTACAAATTTATCCTCTCTGGTATCTCCGGTTTCATCGTTTGTTGGCAGAGTCCTGCCCAATCCGTCGGTTGCTGTCCAGGTGTCAGACATTACGTCTCTGGTATTGAGAATATGGTCCTCATAAAGATTCGGTTCGCTCGGAGGACGGATAGTGCTTTCGCATTCAATAAAGTTGCTTTCGGGTGTTTCGCAATAATGAATATTAGCTTGTAATTCCCTGTCATACTCTACTCCGTTCAAATACAAATAACTACCGCTGACATTACTGAAAAAGCTCCAAACACCGACAAGCTCCTCGGAATCGTGGAACAACACCATATATTCACCGGATAACATCTCATCAAAACCAATTTTAAGAACAGCGTTATCGGTAAAGTTGATATGTCTGACCGTTGCCAATGCCGGTTGAGAAAGCGTTGTGTCAAAATCTTTATTCCATTCGTATATAGAAAAGCTCATACTTCCGATATTGTTTCCCCAGCTCGGACAGCAAAACTCCAAGGCATCAAAGCTTGCAGTTGCGTGGAATCGAAAGCCTAATCTTTCTCCTGAATTTACGGGCAAGGCTTCTTTTTGAGCGTTTGGATCGAACATATCGACGATTATCGGGGTATTATTATACGTTTCATTTGACACAGCATGTACGGTCAAAACCGTTATTATTGATAACATCAATAAAACCGAAACAAATACCTTACATATTCCTTTACTCATAAATCCATCCCCCTGAAAATAAAAAATGCGGCTACCGAAGTAACCGCACAAAAACGCAAACTCCGATAGTCGCCAAACTATATCAATACGAAGAACGTTAAGTTCACTCACACCGATGGAATCCGCATTTTATCAAATTCAGGGTATGAGCAAAAAGGGTATAATATCCCTTATACCACGTTCCTCTTTTTTCAATATTCGTATTAATATAATTTGGCAATATCAGTTTACCACAAAAAAACACATTTTACAAGCGTTTTATAAAAAAAACCGAATAATATATATAAACAGTTCGGAAAGCGAACGATCTGTTGTAGGAAACCGGATTTATCCGTTCCGCTTCGTTTGGTTCGCTGAAATATTATTAGTGATAATCCAACGTTTTCGGAATGCATAAATGCATTCCCTACAGGTCAACTTAATTCAATCGAAAAAACTGAATTTTTTGTCGTAAATGGCTTGTTTTATTTTTCCTTTAGTGATATAATTTTCTTGATTTTATTTATATGAGGGCAAGACTATGAAATGTATCAAAAACGGTAAGGTTATTCTTACCGACAGTATAGTTGACAAGGCTGTACTGTATGACGAAAAAATTATGGGACTGGTGGATGATTGCGACATTCCCGCAGAGGCTGAGGTAATAGATGCCGAGGGCAGCTACGTAATGCCGGGTCTGGTGGACGTACATATCCACGGTTACTTAAACGAGGATGCCAGCGACGGCAAGCCCGAGGGTATCCGCAAAATGGCGCAGGGTGTGGTAAAGAACGGTGTTACCGCATTTCTCCCCACCACAATGACTGTTTCTATCGAGGAAATTGAAGCAGCTCTTGACATTGTTCGTTCAATGCAGGAGGAATCTAAGACCTGGAAGGGCGCTTACCTTGCAGGTGTCAATGCCGAGGGACCCTTCATTAATGCAAACAAGAAGGGTGCACAGGCAGAGGAGCATATTAAAGCTCCCGATGCTGACTGGGTAATAAAGAACAGCGACATAATAAAGCTTGTGACCATAGCTCCCGAGACCGAGGGCGGCTATGATGCAATAAAGAAGATAAGAGAAAACTCTGACGTCCGTGTATCGGTAGGTCATACCGACGCTACCTACGAGCAGGCTATGAAGGCATTTGAGTGCGGTGCGGATCACGTTACCCATCTCTTTAATGCTCAGACAGCACTACACCACCGTAAGCCCGGTGTGGTCGGTGCAGGTATGAGTGCCGACGTTTATGCAGAGCTTATCTGTGACACCTTCCATATCCATACAGGTCTGTTTGAGCTTGTTGCAAAGTGCAAGGGGGACAAGTTCCTGCTTATCACCGACTGTACCCGTGCAGGCGGTATGCCCGACGGTGAATATTCTCTGGGCGGACAGCCTATATTTGTAAAGGGTATTCAGTGTCTTCTTGAGGACGGAACTATCGCAGGCTCCGTGCTTAAGCTCAACGAGGCTGTAAAGAACGTAGCTGAGCATACCTCTCTTCCCCTGTGGGAGGTGGTTGCTGCCGCTTCTCTCAATCCCGCAAACTCTATCGGTATGGGAGACACAAAGGGCTCAATTACCGTTGGTAAGGATGCAGACCTTGTTATAGCAGACAAGGATTTTAATATCAAGAAAACAATTATCCAAGGAGATATCAGATATGAAGCTTAAGGTTGAAGCTATACTTGACAAAGAATTTACACCCATGATGCTGGTGTACCGTGAATTTACCGAGGGAGCAAAGGCCGCTGGCGGCTCAAAGCTCGTTATCGGTATCGAGCGTAACAAGGGTTATGTTTCCGCTTTCGAAACAGTTATCTACCCCGAGGGCACAGGCCACGACGATGAAAACTATGAGTTTATCGAAAGACTTGTAAAGTCCCTTCTCTGGGTACGCGGCGGTCATAAGGTTATTATCGCAGGCTCAAAGCTTATCGCAGACAGACTTGCAGAGGCTTATTCCGAAAAGGGTGCAAGAGCGTTTGACTTTGACTTTATGGCAGGTGTTTATGAAACACCCTTTACCGTAGAGTACAGAGATATTGAGAACGCACCCGTAACAAGCGAGTCCGCAACTCCCGTAGGACGTCACCTTGACGGCTGCCGTATCGGCTTTGACGCAGGCGGAAGCGACAGAAAGGTTTCCGCAGTTATCGACGGCAAGAGCGTTTACAGCGAAGAGGTAGTTTGGTTCCCCAAGACAAACTCCGATCCCGACTATCACTATGACGGAATCCTCTCCGCTATGAAGACAGCGGCAGAGCATATGCCCAGAGTTGATGCTATCGGTGTTTCCTCCGCAGGTGTTTACGTTGACAACCGTATCATGGTTGCTTCCCTTTTCTTAAAGGTTTCCAAGGATCAGTTTGACGCAAAGTGCAAGGATATGTATATCAACGTAGCAAAGGAATTCGGCGATATTCCCCTTGAGGTTGCAAACGACGGTGACGTTACTGCTCTTGCAGGTGCTATGGACTTAAACGACAACAACGTTCTCGGTATCGCTATGGGTACGAGTGAGGCAGGCGGTTACGTTGACGGTCAGGGCAACATCACAGGCTGGCTCAACGAGCTTGCTTTCGTTCCCTGTGATTTCAGTAAGAACGCAATGGTTGACGAGTGGTCGGGTGACTACGGTTGCGGCGTTAAGTATTTCTCTCAGGATGCAGTTATCAAGCTTGCTCCCGCTGCAGGTATTGAGCTTAACGAGAACCTTTCTCCCGCTGAAAAGCTCAAGGTAGTTCAGGGTCTCATGGCACAGGGTGATGAGAGAGCTGCAAAGATCTATGATACCATCGGTGCATATTTTGGCTACACTATCGCTTACTATTCCCTTTTCTATGATATAAAGCACGTTCTCATTATGGGTCGAGTTACCTCGGGTGAGGGCGGTGTGATCCTGCTTGACAGAGCTAAGGAAGTTTTAGCTAAGGAATTCCCCGAGCTGAATGAGAAGATCACACTTCACATTCCCGACGAAAACAGCCGCCGTGTAGGTCAGTCTGTGGCTGCGGCAAGCCTGCCCGAAATCAAGTGAAACTTGATTTCGGAATGCAGAATGCAGAATTAAGAATGCAGAATTAAGGAAGAAAACTGTTGCGGTAATGCAACAGTTTTCATCCATAATTATTCACTATTCATTATTCATCATTCATTATTCATTAAAGCGGCTCTCAGCCGCTTTTTTAAGGAGACTATAATTATGGAAGTTAATTTCAGAACAGAGTATCCCCGTCCTCAATTTGTAAGAAAAGATTGGATCTGTCTTAACGGTGTATGGGATTTTACTATAGATGACGCCCATAACGGTGAGTACCTGGGTTATCAGGTAAAGGATCACTATGACCGCAAGATCAACGTTCCCTACTGTCCTCAGTCCGAGCTTTCGGGTATCGGCATCAAGGAGTTTATCAAGGGCGTATGGTATACCCGTTCCTTTGATCTGCCCGCAGGCTGGAAGGCTGACGGCAGACGTACCGTATTACATATCGATGCCTGCGATTATTTCACCAAGGTGTTTGTAAACTCAAAAGAGGTAGGTACTCACAGAGGCGGTTATACACCTTTTGCATTTGATATTACCGATTTTCTTGTTGAAGGTGAGAACAGAATCACCGTTAACGCCACCGATGATGAAAAGGACAAGCGTATCGCCAGCGGTAAGCAGTCAACAGAATTTTCCTCTTATGAGTGCTTCTATACCCGTACTACCGGTATTTGGCAGAGCGTTTGGCTTGAAAATACTCCCGCCGCTTTTATCAAGAACGTAAAAATGACCCCAAATGCTAAAGAGGGTGAGCTTCGTCTTGAGGTTAGCACTAAGAATGCAGAGCTTATGACCTTTAAGGCTGAGGTTTCCTTTAAGGGTGAGCATATTATAACTGCCGAGAGAGTGATAGACTGGGACAACGAGCAGTTCAGCATCATTATCCCCGAGGACAAGAGATATCTTTGGGATACGGAAAATCCCAATCTCTATGATATCAAATTCACTCTCGGCGACGACGTGGTAGAAAGTTATTTCGGACTTCGTGATATCGCTCTGCGTAAGGGTGTTACTTACCTCAACGGCAAGGCTATATTCCAGCGTCTGGTGCTTGATCAGGGTTTCTATCCCGACGGACTTTATACCGCTCCCTCGGATGCCGAGCTTGAAGCTGACGTGCTTCGCGGTCTTGAAATGGGCTTTAACGGAGCAAGACTTCATATGAAGTTCTTTGAGCCCCGTTTCTTCTATCATGCAGACCGTCACGGCTATATGGTATGGGGCGAGTATCCTTGTTGGGGTCTTGACACCTGCAACCACGATATCATCTGTGCAAGCCTTCCTCAGGAGTGGTTTGAGATGATACTGCGTGACTACAACCATCCCGCAATCATCGGTTGGTGTCCTATGAACGAAACGGGATATCTGGTTGACCGTGAATGTACCAAGATGCTTTATGATATAACAAAGGCATATGACCCGAACCGTCTCTTTATAGGTGTTTCCGGATGGGGTCACGTTCCCGGTACATACGATATGTGCGATACCCACGACTATGAGCAGGACGTTGATACCTTCCGCGAAACATATATGCCCTTGGCCGAGGGTAAGGCCATCAGCATTCCCGACGGTTATACCCGTTGGAAAAAGATGATGCTTGAAACTAACGAGGTATGCTTCCTCTCCGAGTTTGGTGGTGCATCCTGGGTAATCGACGAGGATAAGAAAAAGGGCGATTGGGGCTACGGCAACGCTCCCAAGACCGAGGAGGAGTTCATTGAGAGATACAGAGGTCTGTGTAATGCTCTCTTTGACAACAAGGCGATAGGTGCTTTCTGTTATACTCAGCTCTATGATATAGAGCAGGAGATCAATGGACTTTATACCTACGACCGCCGTCCCAAGTTTGACCCCAAGGTGATCTCCGAGATTACCAAGCGTAAATCTGTGGTAGAAGAGTGACAACAATGGAAATAAAACATGCAAGCCGTCTTGACGGTATAAAAACAGGTGTCTTTGCAGCGATAAACGCTGAAAAGGACAAACTGATCGCAGAAGGAAGAAAGGTATATAACCTATTCATCGGTACTCCCGACTTTGAGCCTCCGAAGCACGTTATAGATGCTTTGGTCGAGGCGGCAAAGGAGCCTGTAAATTGGAAATATTCCTTAAAGGAAAGCGATGAGCTTTTAGAAGCGGTATGTGATTATTATAAAGACCGATTCGGTGTTACCATTACCCCCGATATGATAACCGCAGTCAACGGAAGTCAGGAGGGTATGGGGCATCTGGGTATGGCACTGTGTGACAAGGATGATGTGGTACTATTGCCCGATCCCGGTTATCCCGCCTTTGAGGCAGGAGCTTACTTTGGCGAAGCTAAAGTAGAATACTACCCTCTTATCAAGGAATACGGCTTTATGCCCAGACTGGATCTTATTGATCCCGAAGTACTTGCAAAAGCAAAGTATATAGTCCTCTCCTACCCCTCAAACCCCTGCGGTGCGGCGGCAACAAGAGAGGTTTATAACGAGGTCATCGAGTACGCAAAGAAGTATAATATCATCATTATAAACGACAATGCTTATTCGGATATAATCTTTGACAGCAGAGAGGGATTTTCCTTCCTTTCCTTCCCCGATGCGACTGAAATCGGTGCAGAGTTCTTCTCCTTGTCTAAATCCTTTAATGTGACAGGAGCCAGAATATCCTTCCTTATAGGTAACCGTAAGATCGTTGACGCTATGAAACTACTGCGCTCTCAGTATGACTTTGGTATGTATACCCCCATACAGAAGGCAGCAATAGCGGCACTCAAGGGCCCCCGTGATATGGTAAAGGCACAGTGCGTAGAATACCAGAAGCGCCGTGATGCCCTCTGTGGGGGACTGAGAAAATACGGATGGAATATTCCCGACAGCGACGGAACAATGTTCGTGTGGGCTCCCCTGCCCAAGGGCTACGACGATTCACAAAAGTTCTGTACAGAGCTTGCGGCAAAAACAGGAGTTATCTGCACTCCCGGTATCTCCTTTGGTCCTCTTGGCGAGGGCTATGTGAGATTTGCTCTTGTTCTTCCGTCCGAGGAGTTAGACGAGATTGCAAAGATAATCGGAGAAAAGTTTTTAAAATGAAAAAATGAACCTGTTGCACCGCAACAGGTTCTTTCCTTCATTCTGCATTCTGCACTCTGCATTCTGCATTCAATACAGTAACATACCCAAATATGTTACTGTGTCCTTGCCGTTGATATAATTTATTCCTGCAAGCTTTGCCACCTCTGCAACTACTATTCCGTGACCCTCAAAGGCGGGGAATAATTTTCCGGGAATACGGCAGTCAGCATCGGGATAGGTGCATTTTTCGCACCTCTGACAGCCGCCGTTTGCAAGGAGAAGGTATCCGTTTTTGTATCCGTCAAGCTGCTCCCATACTTTGTCACAGGTTTGGCGGAATTCTTCTCCTGCCTCAACCATTCCTTCATAATCGTAAGAGTCCTCAAGGTCGTATTTGCAGGAGAAAACGAGAGCGTTTTTGTATCGGTTGACACGCTCACGGCATTCCTCTATTCCGCCGATTGCGGGAGGACAAGCCCAGGTCTTGCCGTAGGCACGGCAGGCGTTACCTCGGCAGATATCCTGTATTTCCTCTCTGAAAATGATTTCGGAGGGGTCTATATATCCGTGCTGGAAAATTTCCAATCCATTTATATCAAACATATCTAACCTCAATAATTATACTTTTTACGCTGTGTGATAAAGAATATAACGGTTATAACACAGCATCCCAGCTCTGCCACAAGAACCGCCAACCATATTCCGTCTATACCAAATACAAGGGGTAACAAATATATAGCGGCTATCTGGAACACAAGTGTTCTTAAAAACGAAATGACAGCGGATATAAGCCCGTTGTTTAGGGCGGTGAAAAAGGATGAACCGAAGATGTTTACCCACATTACAACAAAGGATATTGAATAGAGCATAAAGGCACGCTTGGTCAGGGCAAAAAGCTCTGCATCGTAGCCTACAAATATCCTTGACAGTCCCCCTGCCGTAAGCTCTGCCAATACGGTCAGTATGATCGAAGAAAGTGACAGTACTATAAGGCTCTTTTTAAAGAGATTTTTCAGCTCCCTATGATTCTCGGCTCCGTAATGGAAGCTAACAACGGGAGCCGAGCCCGAGCAGAAGCCGAAGAAAACACCGAGAAAAATAAAGTTTATATAAAGTATGATTCCGTAAACCGCAACTCCGTCCTCGCCTATCATCTTCATAAGCTGATAGTTGTAAAGTATATTTACCAGCGAGGAGGAAAGATTGGTCATCATCTCGGAGGCGCCGTTGCTGCAACATCTCAAAAAGGCTTTGAAATCAAATCTGAACTTCCCTAATTTAAGTATTGCCTTCTTTGAAAATGTAAAATATACAAGAGGGATCACAGTTCCCACGACCTGACTCATGGTGGTTGCAACCGCCGCTCCTTTAAGACCGAAGGGGATAACAAGGGCAGCATCAAGGATGATGTTTGTAACTCCTGCTCCCACCGTCATAATAAGCGAAAGATTGGGTTTTTCCGCCGCTATAAGAAGTCCCTGAAACTCGCACTGCAGAAGCAGAAATACAAATGCGGGAAGAAGGATGCGTCCGTAGGTCACACAATGTGGCAGCATAGCCTCGTCCGCACCCATTAAGAGTGATATCTCCTCAATGAATATAAAGCCGATGACTGATATGACAATACCAAAGCCTATGGAGATATAGACAAGCATAGAAAAGATCTCATTTGCCTTTTCCTTTTTTCCCTCGCCCATGGTCTTTGATATGAGAGCCGAGCCTCCCGAGGATATCATAAATGCAAATGCCATCACCAGCATCATAGCGGGATAAATAAGATTAATGGCGGCAAAGGGAGTCTTGCCCACAAAGTTGGACACAAAAATACCGTCCACAACACCGTAGATAGAAACGAATATCATAGATGCGATAGATGGCAGAGTGAAACGTATTAATTTTTTGTAATTAAAATGATCTGATAACTGTATTTTCATAGTTTAATTATATGGGAAATGAAATTATATGTCAAGGGAAATGTGAAAAAGCCGCACATTTGTGCGGCCTTTGGTGGAGATAAGCGGGATCGAACCGCTGACCTCTTGAATGCCATTCAAGCGCTCTCCCAGCTGAGCTATACCCCCATAATGATTAGATTATACCATATTCTGTTATAAATAGCGATATAAATACTTGTATTTTTCTGATTTTTAGAAAATAGAGCTTTGTAATTTCATTTTTCAGCCCCTTGACAAATTCCAAAAACTGTGATATATTGATATCAATATGAGGGAGTAGTTCCGTGCAAGCACGGGCCACATCGTCAGTACGGGGGCAGTCGAAAGCCTCTCGGTGTGTCCATAAAGTAACAAGACTCATACACTTTGGTGTATGGGTGTTTTTTATTATAACGGTACCCTCATATGCTCGAGCAGAAATCTATAATTAAGGAGAAAAAAGATGAAAAAAGTAAACGTATTACCCTATATTATGGGAGCAGTTGCGGCGCTTCTGTTTTTCGGACTCTGCTTTTATCTGTTCTGTCCCGCCCTTAATCTGCATAATGTCGGTTTATGGGTGATTCTTGACCTCGCGGTATTTGCCTTCGTTATAACGGTACGACTTACTAAGGGTATCAGGGATATCAGGATCGACACGGTTAAAATACCCAAGAGCGGCAAAAAGAGAGCAAAAACTACAAAGAAATTTCATTTTGAAGTAAAGCCCTATATCCCCGCCATTATTTTAGGTGTTCTTATAATATGTATAGCCGTGATCGGAACGCCTCTCTTTAATGCTACCGCTTATTCGAATATACTTACCGTAAACGAGGCTGATTTTTCAAAGGATCTGGCAGAATCTATCGGCACGGATTCGATAGCATTGATGGACACGGCATCTGCACAAATGTTAGGCGACCGTGAGATAGGCTCGCTGTCCCACGTTGTCAGCCAATTTGACGTTTCCGATGATTACACACAGATCGACCTTAACGGTAAACCCATCAAGGTATCGGCGTTAGATTACGCAGGCTTCTTTAAGTGGATAAATAACAGGGATGAGGGAGTAAAGGGCTACGTTACGGTTGACCCGGTTTCGATGTCGGCACACTTCTGTGAATCCGACGGGATGAAATACGTTCCCTCCGCATATTTCGGAGAGGATGCGTACCGTCATATCAGATTCAAATACCCTACCCTGATGCTTGATAACCTCCACTTTGAGATAGACGAGGAAGGTAAGCCCTATTACGTGGTATCAGTTGTGGAAAAGAAAATAGCGCTGTTCGGCGGCAAGACGGTCAGCGGTTGTATAGTTCTCGATCCTGTCAACGGTGAAACCGTAAGATACGCCGCAGAGGATGTTCCGAGATGGGTAGACGTGGTGTTCCACGGCGATCTTATCTGTACTCAGTATAACTGGCAGGGTATGTATAAAAACGGATTCTTCAACAGCCTGTTTGCCAAAAAGGACTGCAAACAGGTAACCACCTACTACTCAAGCGAGGAAGAAGAGGAAAGCGACGACACTCCTACCTCGGATTATGGCTATGTTGCCAAGGACGGGGATATCTGGATATACACGGGCATCACCTCGGTAAACGGTGACAGCTCAAATATCGGATTTCTTCTGGCAAACGAAAGGACGGGAGAAAGCCGTTATTACCAAATTGCCGGCGCAGACGAAAAGTCTGCTATGGTAGCAGCCGAAGGAGAGGTTCAGGAAAAGGGCTATCAGGCATCCTTCCCTTCGCTTATAAACGTAAGCGGACATCCTACCTATATTATGGTACTCAAGGATGCAGGCGGTCTGGTAAAGCTGTATGCCGCCGTCAACGTTGAGCAGTACAATATCGTAACCACTGCTGTAACTCAGGCGGAGTGTATTGAAAAATACAAGGCAGCACTGGGCATAGAAGCAGAGAAAGCTATCCCGGAAGCCACCGAAGAAAAGGAGATAACCATAGCTTCCGTAAAGTATATCGACATCGACGGAAACACGTATATCTATCTTATCGACACGGAAAACAACATCTTCAAGGCAAGAGCAGCCGACCACGAGGATATGCTGTTGCTTGACGTAGGAGATAAGGTAAAGCTGACATGCTCGGGTAATACCATCATTACCTGTGAAAAGACAGACGAATAATTTATAAAAATCACCTGCCCGAGGGCAGGTGTATTTTTATATCTTAACTCTCCAGTTAAACTCATCCTCTATCTTGCCGGTCTGAACACCGGTGATAAAGTCGTAGAGCTTCTGGCTGAACTCACCGATAGAGCCGTCGCCTATGGTGTAGACGTCGTCCTTGTAGCGGAGCTTTCCTACAGGGGAGATAACCGCTGCAGTACCTGAGCCGAATACCTCCTCAAGCTTGCCCGAGTTCTGTGCCTCGATAAGCTCGTCAACAGAGATTCTTCTTTCCTCGCAGGGGATTCCCTTCTCTCTGCAGTAGTGAAGCACGCTGTCACGGGTGATACCGGGAAGGATGGAGCCGTTGAGCATGGGAGTAACGATCTTGCCGTCTATCTTGAAGAAGATGTTCATTGCACCCACCTCTTCGATATACTTACGCTCAACGCCGTCAAGCCAAAGCACCTGAGAATAGCCGTCAGCGTGTGCCTTTTCCTGTGCTGCAAGGCTGCAAGCGTAGTTACCGCCTGTCTTTGCAAAGCCCATACCACCCTTGACTGCACGAACGTACTCGTCCTCGATCCAGATGCCTACAGGCTGTAGCCCATTGGCATAATATGCACCGCTGGGAGAAAGAATTACCATAAAGAGATAGTTCTTAGAGGGCGCAACACCGAGGAACTCGTCGGTTGCGATGATGAAGGGACGGATATAAAGGCTGGTTCCCTCCTGTGTGGGTATCCAGTCGCGGTCGATATCAACTACCGCCTTGACTGCCTGTACAAAATCCTCTACGGGCAGCTCGGGGATGCAAAGTCTCTCGTTTGTAGCGTTAGTACGCTTGGCATTCATATCGGGACGGAAGAGGAAACACTCGCCGTCCTCGTTTCTATATGCCTTAAGACCCTCGAACATCTCCTGTCCGTAATGGAATACCATAGCGGAGGGGTCAAGCTCGATCTTGCCGTAGGGTACTATTCTTGCATCATACCAGCCCTTGCCTTCTGTATAGTTCATAATGAACATATGGTCGGTAAATATCTTACCGAAAGGAAGGGGCTTTGTGAAATCGGGTTTTATTTTGGGATTAGTTGTCTTTTCAACTCTGATGTTGAGCACTTGGATCAAGACCTTTCTATATTATATTCTTTCTAAAATTTTCTCTGCCATTTCTGTGCAAGAAAGAGGGGTTTCTTTTGATGCACCTAAAATGTCACCTGTTCTATAACCTTCGGTAAGTACGTCGTCAACCGCCTTCTCGATAGCCTTTGCTTCTTCTTCAAGATCAAAGGAGTAACGGAGCATCATAGCGGCGGAAAGGATGGTTGCAATGGGGTTTGCCTTGTTTTGACCCGCAATGTCGGGAGCGGAGCCGTGGATAGGCTCGTACATACCGCACTTGGTATCACCTAAAGATGCGGAGGGCAGAAGTCCGATGGAGCCTGTGATCTGGCTTGCCTCATCAGACAGAATGTCACCGAACATATTTGAGGTAACAACAACGTCGAACTGCGAGGGGTTCTTGACAAGCTGCATAGCTGCGTTGTCAACAAGCATATCGGTAACCTCGACGTCGGGATAGTTCTCTGCTACCTTGTGTACTACCTCTCTCCAGAGTCTGGAGCTTTCAAGCACGTTTGCCTTGTCGATAGAAATAACCTTTTTGCCTCTCTTTTGTGCGGTCTCGCAGGCAACACGGGCAATACGCTCGATCTCCATTACAGAGTAGCACTCGGTGTCATAGGCCTCTGGACCATATTTGCCGTCACGTCTGCCTCTCTCACCGAAGTATATACCGCCTGTAAGCTCTCTTACCATAACCAGGTCTATTCCCTTCTCCACAATGTCGGGGCGGAGAGGACACTCTGCATTAAGTGCGGAATAGAGCTTTGCGGGACGGAGATTTGTATAAAGACCCAGCGCTGAACGAATACCTAAAAGTGCCTTCTCGGGTCTCTTGTTGCCGGGGAGAGTATCCCACTTGGGTCCGCCTACCGCACCGAGCAGTACGCTGTCGGAAGCAAGACAACCCTTAACTGTTTCCTCAGGCAGAGGCTCGCCTGTAGCATCAATAGCACAACCGCCTATAAGATAAGGAGTAAAGTTAAAGGTATGGCCGAATCTCTCGCCTATTTTCTCAAGAACTGCAACCGCACCGTCAACTATCTCGGGACCGATGCCGTCACCCTTAAGTAAAGCAATATTGTAATTCATTATTTTATTGCTCCCTTCTTGATGGATTCTATAAGACCGCCGTTCTCGATAATTGTCTGAATGAATGAGGGGAAGGGCTGAGTCTTGAAGGTCTCGCCTGTGGTAAGGTTGGTTATCTCACCCTTGTCCATATCACAGGAAAGCTGATGACCTTCCATAATAGCATCAACCGCCTCGGGACACTCAACGATGGGAAGACCTATGTTGATGGAGTTACGGTAGAAAATTCTTGCAAAGGATTTTGCGATTACAAGAGAGATTCCGCTTGCCTTGATGGCAATAGGCGCATGCTCACGGGAGGAACCGCAGCCGAAGTTATATTCGGCAACCATAATGTCACCGGGCTGTACTCTCTGTACAAAGGTGGTATCAAGATCCTCCATACAATGGGAAGCCAATTCCTTATGGTCTATGGTATTAAGATATCTTGCGGGGATGATAACGTCGGTATCAACGTTGTTGCCGTATTTGATTACTTTTCCTTCAAATTTCATCTTACATTACCTCCTCGGGACCTGTGATCTTACCTGTAATTGCAGAAGCTGCCGCAACCTCGGGGCTTGCAAGATAAACCTCGGATGTGGGATGTCCCATACGACCTACAAAGTTACGGTTGGTGGTGGCAACTGCGCGCTCACCTGCCGCCAATATACCCATATGACCGCCGAGACAGGGACCGCAGGTTGGTGTGGAAACTACAGCTCCACTCTCGATAAATGTTTTTAAAAGACCCATTTCCATAGCTTCAAGATATATTTTCTGTGTTGCGGGGATAACGATACAACGAACATTCTTTGCAACCTTCTTGCCCTTCATGATCTCGGCAGCAGCTACAAGATCCTGAAGACGTCCGTTGGTACAGGAGCCGATAACTACCTGATCTATCTTGACCTCGTCTATCTCGTCAACTGTATGTGTGTTCTCGGGCAGATGAGGGAAAGAAACGGTGGATTTGATAGTAGAAAGATCTATCTCATAAACCTCATCATACTCGGCATCCTCGTCGGGAGCAAATACAGAAGGCTCTTTTGCTCCTGCTTCTTTAAGGTAAGCAAGAGTCTGATCGTCAACCTCAAAGATACCGTTCTTACCGCCTGCCTCTATCGCCATATTGGCAATACAAAGTCTGTCGGATACGGTGAGGTTATGTACGCCTTCGCCTACAAACTCCATAGACTTATAGAGTGCACCGTCAACACCTATCATACCGATGATGTGAAGGATCACGTCCTTGCCGGATACATATTTATTTAATTTGCCCTTGAGTACAAATTTTATAGCGGAGGGAACCTTGAACCAAGCCTTACCTATAGCCATACCGCAAGCCATATCGGTAGAGCCTACGCCTGTAGAGAACGCACCGAGAGCTCCGTATGTACAGGTATGGGAGTCTGCACCGATAACCACGTCACCTGCTGTAACCAGTCCCTTTTCGGGAAGCAGGGCGTGTTCGATACCCATTTCACCTACGTCATAGAAATTTACGACCTCTTTTTCGCCGCAGAAATCACGGCACATTTTACACTGGGTAGCCGCCTTGATGTCCTTGTTGGGAGCAAAGTGGTCCATAACCATAGATATCTTCGTCTTATCAAAAACAGCTTCCTTGTTTAATTTATTGAACTCGGCTATGGCAACGGGAGAGGTGATATCGTTTCCCAGTACCATATCCAGATTGGCAAGCACCAGCTGACCTGCAACTACAGAGTCAAGTCCTGCGTGCTTTGCCAATATTTTTTGAGTCATTGTCATTCCCATAATGATTCCTCTTTCTTTGAAAGAATGAATTGTGCCGTTGGCACATGAATTGACGCTGTCGCATCATAAATTGACGGCAAGCCGTCATGAATTGAAAGCCTATGGCTTTCATTAAGGTGAATTTTCGCCTTGCGAAAATTATTTCAATTAAATTGCTTTTCGGCACGACGAAAAGCTTCCTTAATGCACACAGAGTGTGCAATTCATGGCGAAGCCAATTCATGCCTAAGGCAATTCATGATTTCTTAGAAATCAATTCATTTATTTATTTATTTGCTGCATTCAGCTTATTTATCGCATTGAGGTAAGCCAAGATACTTGCCTCCAGAATGTCGGTGGAAAGTCCTCTGCCTGTATAGGTCTTATTATCAGCCTTGAGCTTGACCATAACCTCACCCATCGTATCCTTACCCTCGGATACAGAGTTGATGGTATATACGTCAAAGGTATGCTCGGGAGGACAAACTATCTTGTCGATAGCGTTGCAAGCCGCATCCACAGGACCGTCACCGAGAGCCACGTCCTCGATTACCTCGTCACCAAGCGCAAGCTTGATGGTGGAGGTAGCGGTGGTATGGTTACCTGCGTGAACATCAAAGCGGACAAGAGAATAACCCTCGGTCTGAACAGACTCGTGGTTGACAAGAGCCTCGATATCAAGATCGTTTACCGTCTTCTTCTTATCACAGAGAGCCTTGAATTTTTCAAAGGCGGAAAGAAGCTCCTCGGGTGTAAGCTCATAACCAAGCTCCTTGAGTCTTGCCTCAAAGGCGTGCTTACCCGAGTGCTTACCGAGAACCATCTTATTTTCGGTAATACCCACAGATTCGGGAGTGAGTATCTCATATGTAAGCTTGTTTGCAAGTACACCGTGCTGGTGAATACCCGACTCGTGAGCAAAGGCATTCTTACCTACGATAGGCTTGTTAAGAGGTGCAGACTGACCGATTATCTTGTATACGGTGTTTGATGCACGTGCAATACGTGTAGTATCTATACGTGTATCCGCACCGAAATAGTCACGGCGGGTCTTAAGTGCCATAACGACCTCCTCGAGAGAAGCGTTACCTGCACGCTCACCGATACCGTTGATGGTACACTCTACCTGTAACGCACCGCCCTGAACAGATGCCAAGGCGTTTGCAACAGCCATACCCAAGTCATTGTGGCAGTGGGTGGAGAACTCTACCTTATCCGAGTTCTCTACGTGACCGATAACATATTCAAACATCGCCTTGATCTCAGCAGGGCTACTGTAACCTACTGTGTCGGGAAGGTTGATGACAGTGGCGCCGTTCTTGATAGCCGCGTCAACTACCTTGCACATAAAGTCATAGTCGCTACGGGTTGCGTCCTCGCAGGAGAACTCAACGTTGGAGCAGTAATTTGCGGCATATTTGACCATAGCGGCGGTTTTCTCTAAAACCTGCTCGGGTGTCATCTTTAATTTATACTCCATATGGAGGGGGGATGTTGCGATA
>JAFQHD010000007.1 GCA_017398145.1 Clostridia bacterium | reverse complement strand
TGACCCTGAAAGCTTTAAATAATCTTGACAAAAATACGGTACTTGACATACTTGATTATTTAAGGGATTGTCCTATCTATGAAACCGTAACGGCAGGAAATAAGGATTTTATCCTTGTTCACTCAGGACTTAAAAACTTCGATAAAAACAAAAAGCTCTGTGACTATACCGCCGATGAGCTTTTATGGGCTTGGCCGAAATATGACGACGAATACTTTGAAGATATAACCACGGTGTTCGGTCATACTCCCACTATTTATTACGACAGAGCGAGCAAAGGTAAAATACTCTACCGTCCCACTTGGATAGATATTGATGTGGGAACGTCATACGGATATGGTACAGCAATGTTACGATTGGATGATCTAAAAGAATTTTATATTTAAATGCAGAAAACAGTTGCCAAAAGCAACTGTTTTCCTCATTAATTCTGCATTCTGCATTAATTATCAATTATCCAATATAAGCAAGTATTTCTTCTGCGTTTGTATCGGGCTTGACCTTTGGCATTATCTTTTCGATAATGCCGTTTTCATCTATGATAAATGTGGTGCGTACCACGCCCATAGATACCTTACCGCACATCTTCTTTTCCTGCCATACGCTGTAGGCTTCGATAGCCGCACGGTCGGGGTCGGAAAGAAGTATAAAGGGAAGGTTATATTTCTCTGCGAATTTGATATGAGAAGCAACCGAGTCCTTGCTGATACCAATAACCTCAACGTTCTTCGTTTTGAATTCATCGTAAGCTGAAGCAAAAGCACAGGCCTGACGGGTACAGCCGGGAGTATTGTCACGGGGATAAAAGTAGAGAACTACCTTTTTGCCCATAAAGCTTGACAGAGTAACGGGATTGCCGTCCTTATCGTTAAGTGTAAAATCGGGAGCCTTCTGACCTACTGTAAGCATTATTTTTTCCTCCTCTTGAAAATCTTTGATCTAAAGAGTATAACGTTCATCGCCGCAAATGCGATCGCAAGGATTATCATAGTGAGAACAGGTGCCTTGGGCGCATAGGTAGCAAGGAACATAAGCGGGAAGCCGAATACGATAGCGGGGAAGTTCTGATAAACCAGGTTGTCTGCCGCCGGAGTCTTGAACTCTCCGTCTATCTCACGAAGCAGGATGATACCTGTGGATGCCGTGCCCGTAAGCATACCGAACATCGCAAGGAACTGCTCCTCTGCATATTCGGCAAAGAGAGTTTTTGCCACAATGCGGTTATAGATATAGGTAATAACAAGACCAACCACACCCGTAATAAGTATGATGCCCCAATAATCCTTAAGTATGCTGAGACGGATAGCTGCGATACCTGCAACAACCATTATATCAAAGAAGAAGTTGCTGACACGGGTCATAAGAAAATCGTTTATGTAATCACGGGTGTTCATACCTGATTTTCTGAAAAGTTTGAGAACGAACTTAACAAGCACAGTCGAAAGGACACCTAAAAGGAAGTTGAAGCCGTAAATAACCGAGCGCATACCGGGAAGTGCCTTGCCGAGGAAGAACATGATCAGATATGCAACGAGATATGCCACCGCAACCAGCGCAACCTGAACGGTAAGCTTGTCAACGCTCTCCTGCATAGGAATCTCGTTTTCGGTCTCAATATCGGAATTACGAAGGACCTTATCCTTTGCGGAAGCATAAACCTTGCCCTGCTTCTTTAATACCATAAGATGGATAACACCACCTATACTTGCAGACAGAAATCCTAAAGCCGCAATGGCAAGACCGAAGCTCTTGCCACCGCCGAAGCCCCAGTCAGTCTCATAGATGTTGCCGTAGTTCATAGCCTGACCCGTACCCTGTCCGTAACCGAAGGGAAGAAGCATGCCTGCAGCAGAGAAAAACTTGGGAACTACAAGAACCGCTAAGACGGATATAGCCAGACCGAACACACCCTGCAGAAGATACGTAGCAACGGTGGTAACGCCTGTATTGAATATCTCAACGCTGCGTTTTTTGCTCATTTTTTCCTTTCCCGACTTAAAGGTAGAAGCAATAAAGCCGAGAGCAAGGGTATGATATGTAATAAGCTCAAGGTTGGCAGTACCGTTACCGCCGAAGAAAGCGGTATCGAAGAATACGTCACCTGTGGTCAATCTGTACAGACCCGCTAAGACCAAAAGTATACCGCCGCCAAGCACGGAGGTAGGTATAAGCGAAGCACGAAGAGGCTTGATAACTCTTTTTAATACGTTGGCGAGGAGCAGGGCGATAAGTAATACCGCTACAAGACTGAAGGCTCCCCACGCACTATAATCCCAAAAATTTTCCATTTTCGTCTCCCTTTAAGATGTTTTTATGTCTGTAACAGAGATTTACGTACTTAAGCGCGTTGAATCTCTTGTCACCTTTAAACTGATATACGTGCTTATCGTGGTAGATGTTAAGCTTGTTTCTGCCGAGCACAGCCGCCGCAGTTACCTCAGAAAAGGGCAGCACCCAGTCACCGTCGATTACTATACGGTCACCGTAAAGCTCGATAGCAGAATCCTTTCTCAGCTTTTGCTTACGCTTGTTTATGATTACCTCGGAGATAGATGCCGTATCGGTAAATATGGGTTTTTCGGTATGCAAACGTGTATCTACCGAGTTTACGTAATCCTTCTGCGCATCGTACCATTCGGAAACGAGCTTATACGGAACACCGGTCAGGGTCATATCCTCACCGTAGGTTATCTCCTTGCCGCAGGACTTACACCACGCCTTGTGTCCCTTGCTTTCAAGCTTTGCAAAGCCGCAGTCGGGACAGTAGTATATTGCACGCTCAAGATATTCGGCACGCTTTTTATGCTTGAAAAGCCCTTCTGTTTCGTGGACGTAAAGCTCCTTTTCGATAATGGCAAAAAGCTCATCGTCGGTCATAGCGGAATATTCCTCGGGCTGAATGACCCTTGAAACATAGGCGCGCATCCTACCCTTACGGACAACGTCGCTCCAGCGGGGCTGAACGCCGTAGCCTCCCTCTATACGGTAGAGAGCTATAGGCATCTTAAGCTTGCGGGCAAGAGAGGCTATAACAGGGCTCATATACTCGGTCTTGCCGCTGTATGTACGGTTACCCTCGGGGGCTATGGCTATGGTGCCACCCTCTTTTGCCACCTTCATACAGTTACGTATGGCTGTTATATCCGCTGCCTGCTTCTTTATGGGAATAGGGGCTATAAGGTAGCGTATAAGCGAGGAAACAAATCCGTTTGAAAAGATATCCTCTGTTGCTACGTAATATATGCGTCCCGGGATAGATATACCCAAAAAAAACTGGTCAAAGGGGGTTGTATGATTGCAGAGAACAAAATAGGGTCTGTCCTCTTTTTCCTTGAATTTTTCTATCTTTATACCGTAGCGCCAGATAGTATAGGGCGCAAGCAGAACAAAAGCAATATTCCGCACAAGAAGATGCCTTGGTCTCACCCATGGCTTCTGAGGCTTTTTTTCGGTTTTTTTCGGCACCACAGCAGGCACCTTTTCTTTTGTATCCATACCTTCCTCCATAAGAAGATAGTTTCTATCACTATATTATATCACAAAAGCATTGTTTTTTCAACATTTTGCGGCAAAAAATAATGACCGATGTTATCGGTCATTAAATCCTATGCATCTGACATTAAGATTATCATATTCGGTATAATAATATTTATTGTTTTCTAAATCACAACAACAGGTATATTGGGTATATTCCTCCCTACCCTGGGGGGTTATAACAGAACCCTTCGGCATTGCTACCGAATAAAGCAGGTGAAAAAGCTGATTTGCGCCGAGACTGGCGGTAGAATTTCCGGTATGAAAGGCAGCGCGGACAAATCTTGACATAGAGGACAGGTCTCCCGGCAGCCCCAAGGCTCCCATACCGAGGCTGTAATCACCCGCTGCACTTCTGCTTGAAAGCCTTTTGTAGTTATTGAGATTAAAGCTCTGTATATCAAACGGTGGGTTGTTTGTCAGCACATTGTGGGGATTTGTGTATATTTTCAACCCGTTTTCGGTGCTTTCCAGCACTATCGAACCGTTTTTGTCCGAAATCATCCAGTGAAGTGGGGATAATGGGACATTTTCCGAAAAAGGACGGTTAAGGATATTTACCCCTTTCAGCTCCTCTGCCGCCTCGTCTATGCTTACAAAATTTCCTATTATATAGGGTATAAGCTCGTAGGGGGCAAGATTCTTTTTTGATTTATCAAGAGGGTAGTAGACCGCATTATCGGGAAAATTAAGTCCCGCCATTGCAAGTCCCCTGTCATTCATTCCCTCAAAATAAAGGGGGTATCCGTTTTCGACCGTAGCCGTACCGAGAATGGGGTAACGGTTGCTCATTTTGTTTTTTTCGGTCAGTATAACCGCCGTATCATAATGACACCAGAGATCGAGATTCCGTCCGAAATATTTTTCATATCTTATTGCAGTACACATATTGATATTATACGCAAAAAGGTGTAAAATTAATTATCATAATCTCCGGAGTAATTTATGCCAAACAAAGCTTTTTTTGAAATAACCAACGCCTGCAATCTAAAATGCAGCTTCTGTCACGGAACGAAGAGAAAAATTAAATATTTATCCTTGGAAGAATTCAATAGAGGCGCTGAACAACTGCGTGGTTTTGCCGATTATCTCTACTTTCATCTTATGGGCGAGCCGCTTTTGCATCCGATGCTGGGGACATTTTTTCATATCGCACATGAGCTGGGATTTAAAGTTATTTTGACCACCAACGGAACATTGCTTGACAAAAAGAAAGATATACTCCTTTCTGCAAGAGCGCTTCACAAAGTAAGTATTTCCTTGCATTGCTACGAGGCAAACAATATCGGTATGTCAATAGACGAATATCTTAAATCCTGCTTTGATTTCTGCCGTGAGGCTGCAGAGGCGGGTATAATTGCGGTTATGCGCCTGTGGAACGAGGGCGGAGAAAATTCTCTTAACGAAAAGATCCTTGATGCTATGCACTCATATTTTCCCGACGAATGGAAGGAGATATATTCGGGATACAAGCTGTGTGATAAGGTGTTCCTTGAGTGGGGACAAAAATTCGACTGGCCCGACATCGAGACAGAATACGCAGGGGATTCTCATTCCTGCTACGGTCTTCGCGACCAGATAGGAGTTTTATCCGACGGAACCGTTGTTCCATGCTGTCTTGATGCGGAAGGAGCGATAAATTTAGGAAATATATTTGAGACACCTTTAAATGAAATATTAAATTCACCGAGAGCAAAAGTACTTAAAGAATCCTTTGAAAAAAGAAAAATAACCGAAGAGCTCTGTTGCCGCTGCGGTTATGCAAAAATGAGATATTAGAAGGCGATATTTTTGCCTTCGGCAAAAGCGATATATTCGTTTTACGAATGCGATATATATTGCTTCACAATATGCGATATGATATAAATCCCGCGCCCCGCAGGGCATATCGCATCCGAAGGATATATCGCTTCCATCGGAAATATCGCAAATCCCGAAAGGGATTTATATCGCGAGAGCCGTCGCTTTGCGACGGCTCTTATCAGTGTTCAAGAAAATATGTAGACTCCATATCTGCGGTCATTAGGGCATAAGCCAAGGGGAAACGCTTGAGCGCATCACCAACCTGTCTTGCATCCTCCGGACCCGAAAAGCCCATATGATATCTGATGGCAAACGCCTCGTCACGGGTCAGCCGCATAAAGCCGGAGGCGATATACACCGACTTTTCGCCGTGACCGTAGGGGAGCTTGTCGTCATAGTCGTAGCTGGGAACCTTCTCCCACACGCCCTGATCATTCTTGACGTTACGAAAGCCCGGCTTGTAGGTATTTGTCTTACAGAGGTCGTGCAAAAGAGCAACGATAGCTATGCTTTCATCGGTAAAGTTAAGTCCGTAGGTCTCTCTGACACGGGGTCTTGCAAGATAATCCACGAGACAGTCGTAAACGTTGAGACTGTGCTCGCAGAGTCCGCCCTCGTAGGCACAATGGAATCTGGCACTTGCGGGAGCGGTAAAGAAATCACTCTGATTAGAGCAGAGATGCTCAAGGAGCTTGTCCGCACCCTCACGCTTTATATTGTCGCGGTATATCTGTATAAATCTTTCTTTGTTAGTCATAGTGCACCTTTAGTTACAGATAAGGTTAGCGTAAACGCCGGGGTGATCGCCGATAACCTGAGCGTTGAGCGTCTTGATATAATACTCAACGGGACCTGCGTTGATGATAGCATAGCCGTAGCCCTTCTCACGCATAGCAAGGAGGCACTTTGCGGTAAGGGCAGAGCCGATGCCCAGCTTTCTTGCCTTTGCTGCAACGCCCAGAGGACCGTAGTAGCCAAGTGCGGTAGAGTCATAGCAAGCAAAGCCCACTACCTCACCGTTAAGGGTAGCAATATAGCAGGTGGAGTTGAAGATAGCCTTTTCGCACTCGTCTGCCCAGCCCTGAGAAAACTCTCTCTTGATAAACTCAAGAATCTCTGTCTTGTCGGGACCAAGACCCCTCTTGATGCCAACGCCCTTTTCCGCCATAGCCTTGGTGGGGTCGTCGTCGTTGGGAAGGTTATATAAATTAACCAGTATATCTAAATCCTGAAGCTGTTCCATAATAGTCTCCTTTTCAAATTTCAATTAAGGGTAGATTTTTGCCTTCAAAAATCTACCCTTAATTATATTATAAAAACTAAGTTTTGTCAATCACAATATGGTGTTCTCAACCATTTACACCTCTGAAATCATCGTAAGCCTTAAACATAACCGTTGCCTGAGCTCTTGTTGCGGTGCCGTTGGGATCAAGATAATTCTTGCCTTCCTTTGCAACACCGGAGATAAGTCCCGCTTTCACTGCCCACTCCACCGGAGTTCTTGCCCAATCTGCTACCTTCTTAACGTCGGGGAAGGAGGAAATGTCTGCTCTGCCGTCAATGTTTATTCCGTTCTTTTCCGAATATACGTAGAAGAATCTTGCAAGCTGTGCTCTTGTGATATCAACGTTAGGACCGAACTTTTCCGTAGAAAGACCGCTGGTATATCCCTTCTCTACCGCCCAGCAAACCACCTCGTTATACCAATGGCCGGTCTTAACGTCGGCAAAGCCTGCGTCTTCCGTATCATACTGGGTAAGGTCAACACCGTCAAGCTTTGCAAGGATGGTCAAAAACTGCGCACGGGTGAGCTTACCGTTGGGAACAAATGTGTTCTCGGTCATTCCGGTAACATATCCGCGCTCTACACAGTATGCAACCGATGCCGCAAACCAGTGGTTTTCCTTTACGTCGATAAAAGGATTTAACGTAAGTCGGGAAAGCTTAAAGGTGATCTCTATCATACCGAAGCGGACTTCAACAGAATCTGCCGCCTTGCCGTTAAGAGTGAATTTTGATTTATCAAGGGAGCCTGTATCGTAGCTGCCTGCAGAAAGAAGCACGGAAAGGTAATAATCGGCGTTATATTCAAAGACACCCTCGGGTATAAAGTCCTTGTTTTCATTAAGCACACCGTAGAACATTCCGTACAGAGGATTTTCACCGTCGGGAATATAAGGTAATTCTACACCGTTCACCGTGGGAATTACGATTATATCCTGTATTGCCTTTCCTGCTCCGTAGCCGTCCAGCTCAACGCTTACGCTTTCAAGCTTGGGAGCTGTGTCGGGCGCTCCGAGATTACAATAAAATTCATTCTGTATATAGTCGGTACCCGCATCGTACAGCTCACCCTCCATAAGTCCGTTGGGGGTGCTGATTGTAACGTAGCAACCGGGGGCGATGGTATATCCCGGTAAAGCATCTATCGTTGCAAAGAAAAGATACGCCTTGCCCTCTTCAAATTTGTCCGTATCGGTTACGTACTCATAGTAGGCATCGGGTACGAAATAATCGGATACATACCAGCCGAAGTCTTCTCCGATATCGGCTAATGTCACGGCAGATGCAAGGCTCTCTTCGCCGTTCACCGCATAAACGGTAGGATAGAAGAAGCTCTGACCCGCCTTAGGTCCTTCAACGTCCACTGCCAGAAGTATGCTGTATATCTCAACGTCCTGTGCTTCAAGTGCGGGAAGATAAAAGATCGCGTACAATACGCCGTTTACCGTTTCGACATTGGTTGCAGTTTTGCCGTTGAGGGTGATATTCTGCTTTTCAAGCGAGCTTACGTCATAGACGTTGCTTGTAACTGCAATACGAAGAGTGTAGGTTGTGTCCGCCTCAAAATTGCCTTCGGTTATGGGTATACGGTTTGCTACGGTGATAAAGTAATCTGTTCCGTAAGCGCCGTCGGTGTTTACTGCGTTGCTTGAATCAATGGTTATACCGTTTATAGGTGAGCCAAACTCATAGCCCTCAAGGGTATATGCAACCGACTTTATAGGCTGTGCGGTAAGGGGATCTGCAAAGAAATAGAACACCGCTGTCTTTGAGTCTGCGGACAGACTCTGCATTAAACCGGTGACGGAGTAGTTTGTAAAATTGAGAGAAACATCTGATTGCTCTGTAAATACATACTCTCCCTTAAGTGTTATCTCCGCACGGTAAGCAAAGCTTACGTTGGGAACATAAACGCTTCCGGTATACTTTTCATAATCGGCAGGGTTATCTGTCTTTGTGTCGTTTACATACCAGGCACCGTCCCACTCCTTGAGCATAGCACCAAAATCATTTGTCCCGTTAATACGGACAAGAGTTACGGTCTCAAGCTCATTGCCTGAGATAAGGCGACGGTCTGTATAGTACTCTATTGAGGCTATCGGAGTAAACTGAGGTATCGGTTCAAACACCACCTCTACTACTATTCTTGTATCGTCGAAGCGGTAAACTTCTACTGCAAGTCTGTCATCGACCATAACCGTAGGGGCAGATGTGAAAGCATAATTATTGATAGCCTCTACATACAAAACCGCCTTATACTGATGGCCTGCAACAAATTTTGCGGTAGTTCTTATAGTGGATGCCGTTGTCATATCATACCAGCATATGCCGTTCTTGTAATACGACGGATTGTTGTTACCCGCACTTAGAGTTACTGTGTTGTCATATGCTACGGTGTAATCGGGTGCAGCCCCCTCCATGGGCGCACTGAGCCCGTCTATCTTCACGTAGTCAAGAGCGTAAGCCGCCGATGATGTTATCGGCAGGATGCCGACAAGCATTATGGCACAGAGGATGAAAGCAAATATCCGTTTTTTCATAAAAGTTCCACTCCTTTATAAATTGTTACCAAGAACAACTGTTTATTATTCTTATACCCATTATACCACACTTTTTCTGAAATTTCCCCACCCTTTATTAAAAAAAGTGTGGGGTTCGAGTATTTTTTAACAAAAATAGGTTTTCGCCAAAGCAAAAACCTACCTTTTCTCTTCTCTTTTCTCTCTTATCTCTTAACTCAAAAAAGGCAATCCATACGGATTGCCTTTTTGTTTGCTATCACTTTGGGTGAAAAATTACTTAACTTCAACCTCTGCGCCAGCCTCGGTAAGCTGAGCCTTAAGAGCCTCTGCCTCTTCCTTGGAAACGCCTTCCTTAAGGGTCTTGGGAGCGCCTTCAACGAGGTCCTTAGCGTCCTTAAGGCCGAGACCGGTGATCTCGCGAACTACCTTGATAACGTTGAGCTTGGAAGCACCTGCTGCCTTAAGTACAACGTCGAACTCGGTCTTCTCCTCAGCAGCAGCTGCTGCGGGAGCTGCGCCTGCCATAGCTACGGGAGCTGCGGATACGCCGAACTCTTCCTCAACTGCCTTTACGAGGTCGTTGAGCTCGAGAATTGTAAGAGACTTGATCTCTTCAAGAATGTTTGTGATCTTTTCGCTTGCCATTTTTAAATCCTCCAATAATAAGATAAATTTTTTAAGTTAGTTAGCTGTGGCAAAATTATAAATGAGCTGCCACTCACTCTGCTGCAGGAGCTTCCTCTGCGGGAGCTTCTTCTGCTGCTGCGGGAACTTCCTCGCCGCTCTTGTCGATAATAGCCTGGAGACCATATGCGAGCTTGTAAAGAGGAGACTGGATGCTTCCCAGCAACTTGCAGATAAGGCCTTCTCTTGAAGGAATATCAGCAAGCGCATTTACTGCTGCTGCGTCGATAACGCCATTATCAATGAAACCTGCCTTGATTTCGAAGGTTTCGATCTTGTCTGCGTACTTCTTAAGGATCTTTGCTGCTGCAACGGGATCTTCCGCGCTAACTGCAAAAGCTGTCATACCCTCAAGGTACTGCTTCATTTCACCGTAGCCTGCTTCCTCGCATGCACGACCGGTAATGCTGTTCTTGTAAACCTTGTAGTCTACACCTGCAGCGCGCATCTCTGCACGAAGCTTGGTATCGTCATCAACGGTAATACCCTGATAGTTTACCAGAACACCTGCGGTTGCGTTTTTAACCTTTTCTGCGAGAACTGCTACATCGTTCTGCTTTTTAGCTAAGATTTTTGCGCTAGGCATGTTCTTTTTCACCTCCTGAAAATAATAAAAGACTTTCATCGGCTAAAGAAAACATACCAACCGATAGAAAGTCAACAAATCATAATATTTGAAACTCTTTCCTCGGCAGGACATTTTACTTTTAAACCTGCTGTCTTTGGATAGCTTGAATATAATAGCATAACTTAAGTCGTTTGTCAAGAGGAAATTTCAAAAAAATCAGAAAAGTTGAGATTTTTCTCCAAAATGCAGAATGCAGAGTGCAGAATGCAGAATTATGGTGATTTTTGACACTCAAGTGTCAAAAATTCCATTTAATCATATTGATAATCGTACAACCGCAAATCACTTGCATTATTTCAAAAACACTTTCACCATACAATACCTGTCAAACAAATGCAGAAAACAGTTGCCAAAGCAACTGTTTTCAACCTTAATTCTGCACTCTGCATTCTGCACTCTGCATTCGTTTACTCCATCTCCCCATACTGTTCAAGCGCATTATGATAAAACTCCATAGTCTTATCATAGCTCATAATACCGTCGGAGGCACCCGACTCAAGGATAGAGGAGTTTGCGGTGGCTGTACCGAGGATCATAGCATCCTTTAAGCTCATTTCTCTGTATGCTCCGAGAAGCACACCCGAAGCAAAGGCATCGCCTGCACCGGTAGTTCCCTTGATCATGGACTTAGGTATATTAATGGAAGAAACCTTTTCGATATTACCGTCCTTGGTCTTACCCCAGGCTGCGGCTCTTGAATGGATAACCACCCACTGTCCTACACCGATATCAAAGAGGGCGTTGCAAGCTGCCTCAATATTTTCTTCGGCAACCTTACCATCACGGATAAGCTCTACACCTGTAATACGCTGAGCCTCGTTTTCGTTTATGATGCAATAATCGGTATATTTAAGAGCAGGAGAAACAAGACGTGCAAAGCGATCCCCCTCCTCGCTTACAACGTCAATAGAGGTCTTTATTCCGTGAGCCTGAGCATCGTGAAGAACTCTTGCCATCTTGGTGCCGTATTCTGGGTCAGTTTCGTCCATTGTATCAAGAAGAAGGATATATCCTGCGTGGAGTATATCGCCCTTTATCTTATCAAAATCAAAATCCTCGGGACCGAACTCGGATGCCGAACCGCGATATGTAAAAAATGTACGTGTAGCGTTGGTAGTATCACACATAACGTCGGTAAAGGAGGTCTCGCCCGAATAACGGATACCGCTTGTATCTATATTAGCATACTTTGCAAAGGTATCTTCAATCAGTCTGCCGTTGTCATCCTTACCGATAACACCCATAACACGAACAGGCATATCGGGGTCAAGGATAGCAAGGTCAAGACCGCAGTTACACACAAGACCGCCTATGGCCTTACGCACACTGCGAATAGAAGTTAAATTAGAATGTGCGGGATATACGTCGATATCCTTTAATGCATCAACCAGCATATTGCCGGCGAGTATGATTCCGTTGTTCATATATTTTCTCGCTTTCTATATCAGTTGCGTTTTGCTTTTTTACTGTTTTTGATTTTTTCTAAATCATTTTCGTCTATCCATTCCTCGGTAAAACCGCAGTTACAGCAAATGTATCTGTTTACATTGACGGCAGAAAAAATAGAATTACCGACCATTACATTATTGCCTGTGCCGTAAGCTCCGGAGTATCCGTCGATCCTGACTATATCAAAAGACTTACATTTAGGACAAATTTTTGTATCTTTCATATTATTTTCCTCTCAATATCACTTGCAAAGACAAACAATATTCTCCACATGACCTGTTCTCGGGAAGAGGTCATAGGGATATACTGTAGAAGGCTTATAGCCCTTTTCTATAAATCCCGCAACGTCTCGAGCAAGGGTATCGGGATTGCAAGAAACGTATACGATCTTCTCGACCTCTGCCGAAGCCAGCTCGTCTATAAGCTTTGGAGTAAGTCCCTTTCTCGGCGGGTCTACTATAACGCAGTCGCATTTATGAAGCGGTGCATCAGAAGCATCTCCGCAGAGAAATTCTGCGTTTTCAATGCCGTTAAGCTCTGCGTTGACCTTGGCGTTCTCCACAGCCTGGGGGATTATCTCCACACCGAACATATTTGCGGTCTTTGTCTTACTTGCAACACACAAACCTATAGTACCGCATCCGCAGTATAAGTCGATAAAGCTCTGACCCTTCTTTAAGTCGCAAAGATCTATAACTTTGGAATAAAGAAGCTCGGTCATATCGTGGTTGACCTGATAAAATGACTGGGGAGAAATACGGAAACGGCAACCGAGGAGCTCGTCCTCGATATAGGGATTTCCGCGAAGGATAAATGTTTCTTTACCTAAAATAACATTTGTATCCTTATCATTGAGATTAAGCGCAAAACACTTGACCTCGGGGAACTTTTCACAAACTTCATCACAGAGTGTGTCCAGATGAGTAAAGCTTCTTTTTGACGATACGAGACAGACCATAACTTCGTCTGTTGCGATACCGCAGCGAAGGTATATATGTCTTAAGCAGTCAATCTTTTTTTCTTTTATAAAATCGGAAATATATTTCTTGATATTGTAGAGTAGGGGAGCTTCGAGAATACAGTTATCACACTCGATTATATCGTGGGTCTTGGGCTTATAGTAACCTATCTTTCCGTCTGTACCTACGGGGTACTGCACTTTGTTACGGTAGCCCTCAGTCTTGTTGTTAGACATAACCTCTGCTACGGTGACAGAAACTCCCGCCTTTCGGAAGGCGTTTTCCACGTAGCTGCGCTTAAGCTGTTTTTCGTGGTCATAGGTAATATGACGGTAGACACAGCCGCCACAGGTCTTTGAAACAGAACAGAGAGATTCAATACGGTAAGGAGAGGAGTTGATTACTTTCTCGATACGTGCAACAAGATAGTCCTTTGCCGCCTTGATTATCTTTATCTCAAGCTCGTCTCCGGTAACACCGCCCTGAACAAAGGTGACTATACCTTCAATACGGCATATACCATAGCCGAGATTATTTATATCGGTTATCATAACCGTGTGTAGTGAGTTTTTCTTTATCATAGATTATTTATTCTTATAAAATGAATGATAACTTGCTCCGTTCTGCAGTTTTATACCTCTTGCTTCTGCAAGCTCGGAAACTGTTACAAGCTGATAACCGCGGGAAATGAGCCAGGGAACTATAGCCTCTGTTGCCGCAGCGGTAGAATCGTAAATTGAATGCATAAGTATAACAGAGCCGTCGGTGACCTGATTCTTAATCACCGAGGTAACGTAGGAGGCATCGCGGTACTTCCAGTCAAGGGTGTCTATAGACCATATGATAAGAGGCAGACCTGCGTTGTTTCTTACGGTAGAGTTATAGGAGCCGTAAGGGGGACGAAGCAGCTTGGGCTTGACTCCGCAGATGTTGAATATGGTGTTGCTTGTGGAGTTTATCTGATTTGCAACACCGCTGCCCGAAAGGGTAGCAAGATTGGGATGATCCCAGGAGTGATTTGCCACCTCACATCCGAGCTCCACCTCACGGCGGATACAGTCGGGATATGCTTTTGCAAGATAACCGAGCTCAAAGAAGGTTGCGGCAGAATCATACTTTTCAAGACAATCGAGAATACGGTTGGTAGACTTGGGTCTGGGGCCGTCGTCATAGGTAATGGCAACCATAGGCTTGTTGGGGTCTATATATCTGCCTATAGGCTTGATCGTAACATTATAGTTGCTTGTAAGAGTCTGTACCGCAGCCTTGGGAAGTACGCCGTTCACAGGCTTGGGATTAACGGTTATAACCGTTACCGCCTTGTGTCCGTCGTCAAGGCTACGAGCCGTGATATAAGCCTTACCCTTGGATACTGCCGTCACCTTACCGGATGCATCTACCTTTGCAACATTGGAGTTTGAAGAGCTGAAGCTTACCCTTGTATCCGGCACATCAACGGGCCAAACCGTAGGCTTGACACAAATCACAGCACCGACCTCAAGTACGGCGCTTGAAATATCGTTATATATAATCTCTACATGCTTTGATGTATCGTAAACACCCTGTTCGTAGTCACCCATAAGACGAAGCAACGAGCCCGCGAGCTCGGCTCTTGCTACGGTTCCGCCGGGCAGGAAACTGTCTGCGGTACGGGTGGTAATAAGAGCAGCGTTGTTTACGATTTCAACACCCGCTGCCGCCCAACTTGAGATATCATCCTTGTCGATATAATCAGTAGGTGTCTTTTCGGCAAGAGTTAAACCAAAAAGCTCTGCATATCTTGCATAAAAAACAGCAAGCTGCTCTCTTGTCAGGGTCATATGGGGCGAGAACTTGTCCTCGGAGGTTCCGTAGCCCACCCCCTGCTCCTTTGCCCAGCAGACAGCCTTGGCATACCAGTGGTTTTCCTTGACGTCGGTAAAGTAGGGGGAATATTCCGATTTGCCGCCAGAAATGTTATATAAAACCTGCATAAGCTGGGCTCTGGTAATAGGCTCATAGGGCGAAAAGGCGTTTTCGGACGTTCCCACCATATAACCCTTTTCCACACAACCGACAACACAGGGATAAAACCAATCATCCGCCGATACGTCTGCAAAGCTCTTTGCCGACACGGGCAGGCAAAGAGAGGAAATCATCATAATAAAAGTCATTAAAAAGGATACCGTTCTTTTCATAATCATATTACTCCATTGTGATAAGATAATTTTACCACGGTTAGCGTTATATTGCAAGTAAAATGTAAAAAGATTTTGTACAAGTTGACAGGTAAAAGATTGAGTGATATAATACATTATTATAATATAAACCCTTTGGAGGTTAGAAATGATAAAGCTGACAAACGAAAAGGTATTTCTGCGTAACGGTTGCGAGGTCATAGACACTCCCGTAATACCTTACGAGGAAGCCAGAAAAAACACAATGGCATACTCTATCCTGCAGGCACACAACACCTCGGGAGACGAGAATAAGCTGAAGATAAAGTTTGATGCTATGGCATCCCACGATATTACATACGTCGGTATCATCCAGACGGCAAGAGCAAGCGGACTCACCGAGTTTCCTCTGCCCTACGTTCTTACAAACTGTCACAACAGCCTCTGCGCCGTAGGCGGTACGATAAACGAGGATGACCATATGTTCGGTCTGTCTGCCGCAAAGAAATACGGCGGTATCTACGTTCCCGCCCATCAGGCAGTTATCCACAGCTATATGCGTGAGATGATGAGCGGCTGCGGCAGAATGCTTCTGGGCTCTGACAGCCATACCAGATACGGTGCCCTTGGCACTATGGCTATCGGTGAGGGCGGCCCCGAGCTGGTTAAGCAGCTTCTCAAGAGAACATACGACATCAACTGTCCCGAGGTGGTTGCGATAAAGCTCACAGGCGCTCCCAAGCCCGGTGTAGGTCCTCAGGACGTTGCTATCGCTATCATCGGAGCCGTATTTAAAAACGGCTTTGTAAAGAACAAGGTTATGGAGTTCGTTGGCGACGGTATAGCAAATCTTCCTATGGAATACCGTAACGGTATCGACGTTATGACCACCGAGACCACCTGTCTTTCCTCCATCTGGATGACGGACGATAAGACCGAAAACTACTTTAAGCTCCACAACCGTCCCGAGGCATTTAAGAAGCTCTCTCCCGGCGAGGTTGCAGCTTACGACGGTATGGTAGAGGTAGATCTTTCCAAGATCGAGTGTATGATCGCTCTGCCCTTCCATCCCTCCAACGCATATACTATTAAGGAATTCAACGCAAACGCAAAGGATATCCTTCACGAAAACGGTCTTGACGACCTTATCGAAAAGATCGGTGCAGACGGACGCGTACAGGCTGTTCAGGGTGTTATCGCAGGCTGTGCAGGCGGTACCTTTGACAATATGTGCGCTGCCCGCGATATTCTCAAGACAGGCTGGGTAGGAGCAGACGAGTTCGCACTCTCCGCATATCCCGCAAGCCAGCCCGTATTCCTTGAGCTTACAAAGAACGGCGTTATCTCCACCCTTCTTGAGCGTGGTGTTTCTGTACGTTCCGCATTCTGCGGTCCTTGCTTCGGTGCAGGCGACGTTCCTCCCAACAAGGGACTTTCACTTCGTCACACCACCCGTAACTTCCCCAACCGTGAAGGCTCTAAGCCCGGTGACGGTCAGAGCGCATTCGTTGCACTTATGGACGCACGCTCTATTGCCGCTTCTGCTGTCAACGGCGGTAAGGTGACTGCCGCAACCGAGCTTGATATTGATTATACCACGCCCGAATATCACTTTGACGATACTGTTTACCGCAACCGCTGCTACTTCGGCTACGGCAAGGCAGACGCTTCCGCTGAGCTTAAGTTCGGTCCCAACATTACCGACTGGCCCGCACAGCCCGAGCTTTCCGAAAACATCCTTCTCGGTGTTGCATCCCTTATCACAGACGACGTAACCACAACTGATGAGCTTATCCCCTCAGGGGAAACCTCCTCTTACCGTTCTAACCCCGAAAAGCTCTCTACCTTTGCTCTCTCCCGTAAGGATCCCGAGTACGTAGGCAGAGCAAAGGAATTTAAGAAGGGTGAGATCTCCGAAACCGTAGCAAACGCTGTAAAGCGTTGCGGTGTTGATCCCGAAGAGCTTGAGATCGCTTCCGTTGTTTACGCACGTAAGCCCGGTGACGGTTCTGCCCGTGAGCAGGCGGCTTCCTGCCAAAGAGTTTTAGGCGGTCTTGCAAATATAGCTATCGAATACGCTACCAAGCGTTATCGCTCTAATCTTATCAACTGGGGTATGCTTCCTTTCCTCTTTGAGAGTGAGGAGCTTCCCTTCAAGGTAGGCGACTACATCCTCGTTAAGGGCGTTAAGTCCGGCGTTACCGAAGGCAAGCTCTCCTTTGAAGCCTGGGCTATCACTCCTAACGGTACATCTACCGAATTTGAACTCAAAATGGCTCCCCTCACCGACGATGAAAAGGATATCATCGCAAAGGGTTGTCTCATTAACTATTATAAGGCTAATATGTAACAAACAAAACCTCCCCTATGGGAGGATTTTGTTTGGGTAAATTATCTAACCTCTAAAAGAAGGTGTTTTTGATGTCACTTTTAGTCAAGCAAAAAAAGTTCTATATCACCTTTATATCCCTGACCCTTGCCATAGCCTTGCAGAATGTTATAGTTTATCTGGTAAACATAACAGACAGCGTTATGGTAGGACGGTACAGCGAGGACGCCCTCTCGGGAGTTGCGTTAGTCAACCAGATACAGTATCTGCTTCAGATGTCCGTTACAGGCATTGTAGAGGGATCTCTGATATTCAGCGCAAGAGCTTGGGGAGAAGGACGCATTGACGGTGTCAAAAATATGGCAGCAATATCCTCAAAGGTAGCTGTTGCGGTATCTATGGTGCTTTTTGCCATATGCTTTACTATGCCTCACGGGGTTCTGTCTCTGCTTTCAAACGACTCAGATGTTATCAACCAGGGTATGATGTACCTTAAGATAATGGTCTTTACCTATCCCATATTTGCCTTCACGCAGGCAATGCTGTCGATGCTCCGCAGTGTGGAAACGGTGCTTATAGGCTTTGCAAGCTCAACCTTTGCGTTGCTTACTAACCTCGGACTGAACTATATAATGATCTACGGTAAATTAGGCTGTCCCGCTATGGGTGTCAAGGGTGCGGCGTATGCAACGCTTATTGCAAGAGCCCTTGAGCTTACCGTGGTATGTGTATATGTATTCGGCATTGATAAAAAGATCAAGCTCAAGTCAAAGGAGCTTATCCCCTTTGACAAGACTCTGTTTAAAACCTATTTCAAGACCGGTGCTCCCGTATTTTTCTCGGGTGTACTGTGGGGCTTTGCCCAGATGCTCCAGACCGCGATCCTCGGTCATACCACAAAGGAAGCCATCGCCGCAAACTCAATAGCCTCCACGGTATTCTCGGTCATAACCGTTGTGACCTACGCCTCGGCTACAGCAACGGCGGTTATGATAGGTAAGACCATAGGTGAGCGTAAGCTTTCCCGTATACCTCTCTATTCAAAAACCTTTCAGATTCTTTTCCTCGGTATCGGTTTAGTGACAGGCGCACTTATCTTCCTTCTGCGCGGTCCCATAAATGCAATGTACAACGTATCGGCTGCCGCAACCGAGCTATCCAATCAGTTTATGCTTGTGCTATCGATAACGGTGATCGGTACCGCATATCAAAACGCGGTACATACGGGTATTGTGCGCTCGGGCGGCGACACCGCCTTTGTGTTCAAGGTGGATACCATATTTATGTGGTGTATAGTTCTCCCTATGTCCTTTTTGTCGGCATACGTGTTCAAGTGGCCATTGGTGGTAACATTTATCTGCCTCAAGGGTGACCAGATATTAAAATGCTTCATAGCCTTCTGGAAGGTCAACTACGGAAACTGGCTTAAAGTGAAAAATTAAAAGCGGAGTAAAATTTCACTCCGCTTTATTTTTACTTAGTCCTGCTCGTCTATATATTTACAAGCCGCAAGGCCTGCAACAGCTCCGTCACCAACTGCGGTGGTGAGCTGTCTTACCTCTTTGGCACGGCAGTCTCCTGCCACAAAAACGCCGGGGGTCTTTGTAAGTGAGTTTTCGCCTGAAGCAAAGTAACCGTACTCGTCAAGCTCGGCAAAAGCCTCAAAGGGCTTGTTCTCGGGTATCTGACCGATGGCTACAAACAGACCCGCAACGGGGATATTTCTCTCCTCGCCGGTATTCTTGTTTTTAGCGGTAACAGAATTGAGCGTACCGCCCTCGGTATTTAGTGCCGAAACGGTGGAATCAAGCACAAGCTCGACATTGTCGATAGCCTTGATCTTTTCTACCAGCTTTGCCTCACCTCTGAAGGCGTCACGGCGATGGATAAGATAAACCTTGGAGCAGTAAGCCGAGAGGTAGATGGCATCCTGGAGAGCTGTATCACCTCCGCCTACAACTGCAACGTCCTTTCCTTTGAAGAAAGCTCCGTCACATACCGCACAGTAGGAGATTCCGCTGCCTACGAGGGCTTCTTCGCCTTCAACACCAAGCTCACGGTGTTTAACACCTGTGGCTATAATAACGGTCTTGCCTTCAAAGACCTCTCCGTCCTCACAGAGTACCTTTTTGTATGAGCCGTGATCTTCGATGGATGTTGCCTTTGCAAATTCAACGTCAGCTCCGAGAGCTGTGACCTGGTCAAGCATATTTGCGGCAAGCTCGTTACCGCTTATCTGCATAAGAGAAGGGAAGTTCTCGACTCTTGGAGAGTAAACTATCTGACCTCCGAAGGAGTTGCATTCAAGAAGCACGGCTGACTTGCCGGCACGAAGACCGTAGAGTGCTGCGGTCATACCTGCAGGACCTGCACCGATTATAACTATATCGTACATATTTTTACCTCGTTATATGTTTCGTGCATCTGCCATAAGACAGATGCACGGCTTTAGTTTACGCTTTTACAGTTGTTTCTATAAACTTCTTTACGTTGGAAAGATTTGTGATCTTTTCAAACTTCTCGTTATCTGCGATAACAAGTGTGGGAGCCTGCATGATTGCAAACTGCTTTGCAAGATCTGCATTTTCCTCGGCATCAACTACTTCATATGCAATTCCTGCCTTGTCAAGCATAGCCTTTGCAGCCTTGCAGTTGGGACAGGTCTTGGTGGTGAAGAGCATTATCTTTGCATCGTCTGCCATTGCGGTCTTTTCGGTGGTTACATTGGGGTTAACAGCAGCAGCGAACACGATCTTAGAGGGATCGATATTGTAAACCTTACGGTCCTTGAACTCCTTGGACTTACCGTCGTTCCAGTTCTGTACGGGACGGTAGTAGCCGGTGATACGACTGTACACCTCGGTCTTTTCACCGCACTCGGGACAGGTGTAGACCTCGCCTGCGATGTAACCGTGATTGCGGCATACAGAGTATGTGGGAGACATTGTATAGTAAGGAAGCTTGTAGTTCTCAGCGATCTTTCTTACAAGGTTAGCAGCAGACTTCCAGTCGGGAAGCTTCTCGCCTAAGAATGCGTGGAATACAGTACCCGAGGTGTAGAGAGTCTGGAGCTCGTCCTGTACGTCAAGTGCCTCAAAGATATCCTCGGTGTAACCAACGGGGAGATGAGAGGAGTTGGTGTAGTAGGGGGTATCGCCGGGCTCGGAAGCGTGCTTGATATCGGGATACTTTGCAAGGTCGTGCTTTGCAAGACGGTAAGAGGTGGACTCAGCAGGGGTAGCCTCAAGGTTGTAGAGATCTCCGTATGCTTCCTGATAGTCGGAGAGTCTTTCTCTCATATGATTGAGGACTTCCTTAGAGAATTCCTGTGTTTCCTTGGTGGTCATATCACCGCCAAGCCACTTAGCGTTAAGACCAACCTCGTTCATACCAACAAGACCGATGGTAGAGAAGTGATTTGCAAATGTGCCGAGGTATCTCTTGGTGTAGGGATACAGACCCTCGTCAAGGAGCTTTGTTATGATGGTACGCTTAACCTTGAGAGAACGTGCGGAGATATCCATGATCTTGTCAAGTCTCTTGTAGAAATCAGCCTTATCAGCTGCAAGGTATGCGATACGGGGCATATTGATGGTAACAACGCCGACAGAACCTGTGGACTCACCTGAACCGAAGAAGCCGCCGGACTTCTTACGGAGCTCACGAAGGTCAAGACGGAGACGGCAGCACATTGAACGAACGTCGCTGGGCTCCATGTCGGAGTTGATGTAGTTAGAGAAGTATGGTGTACCGTACTTTGCGGTCATCTCGAAGAGGAGCTTGTTGTTCTCGGTCTCGGACCAGTCAAAGTCGGAGGTAATAGAATATGTAGGAATAGGATACTGGAAGCCTCTGCCGTTAGCGTCACCTTCGATCATAGTCTCGATGAACGCCTTGTTTACCATATCCATTTCCTTCTTACAATCCTTATACTTGAAGGGCATTTCCTTACCGCCTACGATACAGGGAAGCTCTGCCATATCGGCGGGAACGGTCCAGTCGAGGGTGATGTTGGAGAAGGGAGCCTGTGTACCCCAACGGGAGGGAGTGTTTACACCGAAGATAAAGGACTCGATGCACTTCTTGACCTCTCTGTAGGAAAGGTTGTCTGCCTTAACGAAGGGAGCAAGGTAGGTGTCAAAGGAGGAGAATGCCTGTGCGCCAGCCCACTCGTTCTGCATAATACCGAGGAAGTTTACCATCTGGTTGCAGAGGGTAGCAAGGTGGGATGCGGGAGCAGAGGTGATCTTGCCGGGAACACCGCCCAGACCCTCCTGGATGAGCTGCTTAAGAGACCATCCTGCACAGTAACCGGTCAGCATAGACAGGTCGTGGATGTGGATGTCTGCGTTACGGTGAGCATTTGCGATCTCATCGTCGTAAATTTCAGACAGCCAATAGTTAGCGGTGATAGCACCGGAGTTACTGAGGATCAGACCACCTACAGAATATGTAACGGTGGAGTTTTCCTTAACACGCCAGTCGGTAACCTTAACGTAGCTGTCAACCAGATCCTTGTAGTCAAGGATGGTGGACTTCATATTTCTGATCTTCTCTCTCTGCTTACGGTAGAGGATGTATGCCTTTGCAACATCGCCGTAGCCTGCCTGTACGAGGACAGACTCAACAGAGTCCTGGATGTCCTCAACCGCCACTGTGCCGTTGTTGATTTTGGGCTCAAAATCGCTTGTTACGCGAAGAGCGAGGAAGTCGATGATATCGGGGTGATACTGCTTGTTGGTAGCTTCAAAAGCCTTGGTGATAGCCTCGGCAATCTTCTTGAGATTAAAATCTGTAAGCTTGCCGTCTCTTTTAATGACCTGATACATTGTTTTTCTCCTTTTCTGTAGTTTGATATATTATTTATTAATTAACAAAAATAAACGCACCTCTCTTGCGAGGGTGCGTTTATTATAACACAAGATATTGGGATTGTCAAGGGTAAAACACAATATATTGTGTTAATAATTTTTTTCAAACCACAATATATTGTTAAATACCACGAATACTCACATTTGGCACAAAGCCTTGTACCACAAGGGCAAACTCCTCCAGAAGTTCTTTTTCATACCCCTTCATACCGTCGGAAATCAGGTCTCCCGAGTCGATAAAATTCTGCAAAAAATAGTTTTTCGTACCCTTTATCCATTCACCGATGTCATAAAAATCCGCTTTTTCGTGGAGAGGGAATACGACCGTGGTACGGAATTCATAGGGAATATGATCTTCTAAAAGGTATTTTACACTTTCTTCTATATTGCCGAGAAGATCCTTTGTTACCCCGGAGGTAGCAAGATACTTTTGTCTTGAATTCTTGATATCCATTGCCACATAGTCGATAAGACCTTTTTCTACAAGTGACTTAAGAGTGTCGGGAGCAGTACCGTTGGTGTCGAGCTTTACTGCATACCCCAGCTCCTTTATCTTTGCGATAAATTCTTCAAGGTCAGAATGCAATGTCGGTTCACCGCCTGTTATACATACACCGTCAAGCAGTCCCTGTCTTTTTTTGAGAAAAGCGAAAAATTCAGCAAGTGATATCTCATCCACACCGCCGCGTACTAAGGAAGCGTTGTGACAAAAGGGACATCTGAAATTACAGCCTACCGTAAAGACGGTACAGGCGGTCTTGCCGGGAAAATCAAGCAGGGTCAGTTTTTGTAATCCACCTAATTTCATTACTGCGTAATGAATGAATTGCACCTAAGGTGCATGAATTGGCTTCGCCATGAATTGAAAGCCTATGGCTTTCATTAAGGTGGATTTTCGCTTTGGCGAAAATCATTTTAATTAAATCAGCTTTCGCCTATAGGCGAAAGGTTTCCTAAATGCACCATAGGTGCAATTCATGACGGCAAAGCCGTCAATTCATGATGACAAAATCATCAATTCATGTGCCTATGGCACAATTCATTCAATTCTTTCCTTTCTCCAAAATAATATCCTCTGTTATCCTCGCGCACATACCAACGTACTCGGCACAGGGTCTCTTTTTATAGTAGGAATCCGTACGGGGCTCTGGGTCGCCGCCGTGCTCGGGATCGCCTAAGATGTCACGGCAGATGATAGAGCCGTTTTCTGCCTTGAATTTTTCGGTCGCTTCACGTATGAAAGCATAATGAGCCTTTTTGGATTCCATATCGGTGGGGCTGTCATAGCCGTAGAGTACACCCAGCACCATACACATACCGCTTACCGCACCGCACACCTCTCTCAGTCTGGCAATACCGCCGCCAAAGGAGGAGGACAGCTTAAGCGCCGTCTTTTCGTCAAGACCCATAACGTCGTTGAAGGCAAGGAACACGGACTGCGCACAGTTATAGCCTTCCTTAAATAATTTTATAGCTTTTTCTTCGTATTTTGACATAATGCTACTCCTATAGTTTGTTATATATATTTTATAATGAAATCACAAAAAATGCAATATGTCAGTTGATTTTTGATTTATAATATTGTAATATAATATTATTATAATATATTAGAACAACAAGGAGTTTTTATTATGGACGAAAACAAGACTATAAAGGGCGGAATAAGTGTTGAAACAGAGCATTTATTTCCTATTATAAAGAAGTGGCTTTATTCCGAGAAGGAAATTTTCTTAAGAGAGATAGTTTCCAACGCTTGTGATGCAGTTACAAAATTAAAGAGACTTACCTCTCTTGGTGAGGTTCACGGTATCGAGGATGATTATAAAATCACCGTTACCGCAGACCGCGAGGCAGGAACCCTTACCGTATCCGATAACGGTATCGGTATGACCGAGGAGGAGGTGCAGAAGTATATCTGTCAGATAGCTCTGTCCGGAGCTATGGACTTTATACAGAAGTATGAGGAGGATAACAGTAGCGGTATCATCGGACATTTCGGTCTCGGCTTCTATTCTGCATTTATGGTAAGCGACGAGGTTGAGGTAATCACCAAGTCCTATACCGATGCCCCTGCGGTCAAGTGGGTCGGCAACGAAGCAGGCGAATATGAGATCACAATAGGCTATGACAAGGCACAGCGCGGTACCGATATCATTATGCATATCAATGAGGACGAAACGGAGTTTCTCGGCAGATCAAAGCTCTCCGAGATCCTTGACAAGTACTGCTCCTTTATGCCCACAGAGATCTATCTCAACTGCGACGATGATGCTGCCGACAAAGAGGACAAGCCTGTAAACGATACAACTCCCCTCTGGCAGAAGAATTCTTCCGACTGTACCGAGGTTGACTACGAGGACTTCTACAAAAAGGTATTCCACGAGTACCGTGATCCCCTCTTCCATATTCATATCAACGCAGACTATCCCCTTAACTTCAAGGGAATACTCTATTTCCCCAAGCTCAACGAGAACTATGACAACATCGAGGGTCAGGTAAAGCTCTACTACAATCAGGTATTCGTATCCGACAACATCAAGGAGGTACTGCCCGATTATCTGCTCATGCTTAAGGGCGTTATCGACTGTCCCGAGCTTCCCCTTAACGTTTCCAGAAGCTATATGCAGAACTCCCAGTACGTTAAGCGTATGGCTACCCATATCTCAAAGAAGGTTGCCGACAAGGTAAACTCCCTCTTTAATCTGGAGCGTGAGCGCTTCGAAAAGATGTGGGCTGATATGAAGCTCTTCTGCGAGTTTGCTTGTATGAGAGATCAAAAGTTCTTTGACAAGGTTAAGAACGCTATGCTCCTTGAGCTGACCGACGGCAGTCATGTAACAGTAGACGAATATCTTGAAGAAGCCAAGGAAAAGCACGAAAACGTAGTTTACTACGCTAACGACCCCGTAGCATCTGCCTTCTATATTAAGATGTATACCGATGCAGGCATGAAGGTGGCTATCCTTGACCGTCACATCGACACACAGTTCATTACTCTCGTTGAAAACGATAAGAACATCAAGTTCAAGCGTGTTGACTCTGATATAGACGACAGCTTCAAGGGTGACGGCGAGGTTATGGAGGACGAGGAGCTGGTTACACTCTTCAAGAAGTTCGGCGGTGAGAGCCTTACAGTTAAGTTCGAGAGCTTAAAGAATACAGCTGTTCCCGCAGTTATGAACATCTCCGAGGAATCAAGAAGACTTCGCGACGTTATGCAGATGTACGGCGGTGCTATGCCTCATATTCCCGATGAATTTACACTTATACTCAATCCCGAAAGCAAGATAGTCAAGCATCTTCACGAGACCCACGACGAGGCTGTGGCAAAGCATGTTTACACCCTCGCCAAGGCAAGCCAGAGACAGCTTACAGCCGATGAGATGAGTGAATTTTTGGCGGCAAGCTTCGAGCTTCTTGAAAAGAGCCTTTGATGGAGCTTGAAAGAATTATAGAGATCACAAAGGCTAATCTCTGCGGCCTTGATGCGAAAAAACACTCGGTAGACACAAGACGCTCTGCCCATATCCGTGAGCTCGGTCTTGTTTTGGCGACCTATTTGCCCGAAAAAGGTGAGGATTTTGAGTATATTCGTCACAGATATTCTCAAACTGCCGCAGAGCTGCACCTGTCAGCGGAGGAGTGTGTCATTCTCTGCCGTGCCATAGCAGGGAAGTTCGGAGATATAAAGGACTTTATACCCCTTTTTTCCGCCAAAAGGCGTTGCAGGATAAGTTATGTCAAAAATCCCTTAAGTGATCTTGCCTATGACAGCTTCTCTCTCTATTTTGACAGGGCAGAGGTATCCTATGCAGATGATTTTGTATCCGCCGCAGAGGATGTATATCATTCGGTTTCGGATTATGTGATCCTTCCCGTATACTCGGAAAAGGGCGGAAGGCTCAAGAGCTTCTGTGACCTTGCGGATAAGTATGAAATGAAAAAGGTACTGTCCTGCAGCGTTTATTCTAATACTGAGGATACGGAAACCGAGTTTGTTCTCTTTTCTAAAAATTGCGAGCGATTTTCGGGTAACAGAAGAAAAGAAGTATTTTTTGAGTTTTCCGTACCGGATACCGATATCCTCGATTGTACCGAATATGTAAGACAGACCGATAGCCGTATCGTGCGGATAAACACAAACGAGGAAAGAGCAGACATATGTCTTGAGATCTCCGAATCCGAAATTTCTGCGTTATATCTCTATCTTATGCTTCATCTTCCGGGTCACGAAATTAAAGGAATATACTGAAAACAAAGAGGAAGCGAAAGCTTCCTCTTTGTTTTCAAATTCGGAGTTCGGAATGCGGAATTAAGGATGAAAACAGTTGCTTAGGCAACTGTTTTCTGTGTTATAGTATATAGGAAATTGCATTGTGGCGTGTGATTTGAATTACTGTTCAAAGGTGCGCAGTTTGGCAGGGGCAACTTGCCCCCTTGACAAATTCGGACTATTGTGATAGTATAGACTATAGTAATAGTCTGCGAGGTGATATTATGAAAAATTTATTTGACAGTGAATTAAAGGTGATGGAGCTGATCTGGGAAAATGAGCCTGTATCAGCAAGGGACATAAGTCTTATCGCGGCAGAGCGTATCGGCTGGAACAAGAACACCACCTATACCGTTATAAAGAAATTAGAATCAAAGGGTTTTATAAAAAGAGAAGAGCCGGGGTTTATCTGTACCTCTGTTTATAAGCGCGAGGAGATACAGCGAAGCGAAGCCGAGAGCCTTGTGGATAAACTTTTCGGCGGTTCAAAAAAGGCGTTGTTTTCCGCACTTATCGGGGATGAAAAGCTCACTACTGAGGAGATTGCCGAGCTCAAGGAGCTTATAGATAAAAAGTCATAATTATGGGTGATATATTTTATTGGGTACTGAATATGTCCCTGGTCGCATCTCTTACAAGCGTAATTATACTGCTTTTAAGAAGTATAAAGCGGATACCGAGAAGGTTCGTCTGTGTATTGTGGTTGATACCCCTCATCAGGATGATAATTCCGGTGGGACTTTCGGGCAGGTACAGTCTTATGTCCTTTATCTCACGGTTTACTACAAGGACTGTGACGGTGTATGAAAAGCCTCATATGACCGTAACGAATTGCATAATGGCGGCAGAGGATTATTTTCCCATAACCTATAAGGTCAATGTCATAGAGGACGTGATGAAGATAGGCTTTTTTGTATGGGCGACGGTGGGACTTGCACTTATAATAGCACTTATATTAGTTTATTCATCAACTGTGAGGGAGCTTAAGAATGCAAAACATATCCGAGATAATATATTTGTATCTGACAAGGTCAACACTCCTGCCGTGTACGGTGTCATAAAGCCGAGGATAATATTCCCCTCATCCATTACTGACAAATACGTTATTTTACACGAGAGAGCTCACATTAAAAGACAGGATAACCTTTTGCGCATCATAGCCGTGACCGTTGCTTGTATTCATTGGTTCAATCCTCTTGTATGGCTGTTTCTGAAGCTTTATATAAGCGACAGCGAGCTTGCCTGTGACGAGGTTGTCATAGCAAAGCTTCCGCGCTCGGAGCATAAGGAATACGCATTGACACTACTCCGTCATACAGAGTCAAGAACGGTCTATGCTTCTCCTTTCGGAGGCGCGGGGGTGAAGACAAGGATAGAGCATATTCTTTCATATAAAAAATTATCTCTGTTATCGGTAATTTCGTTTATAATACTTACGGTATTTACAGCATACTTTTTACTGACAAATTCGGGAGGTTAAAATGAAAAAACAGAATAAATATTGGTTACTTGTACTTTTGGGTACACTTTTAGCATCCTCGTACCCGATATATATGGGCTTTAAGGTCATATATCATATGACTGTAAACGGAAGTGTCCCAAAAGAAAATTTCCCTAAATACATAATTCCCTATACACCTATAGCTATCGCCCTTTTGTTTGCGGTGATATTTATGCCGCTTATAATAAGGCTGACAAAGAAATTTGCCACCTTATGCGCTGCTCTTTCCTCTTTAGGAGTCTTTCTCGCGGCAGAGCTGGTTTTTGAAAGTAAGGTAATCGTGACCGACAAGGTTATGGTACCTCTTGAGGCGTGGCAGATGGTGATGTGCTATGTATCGCCGGATCAATATGAAACCCGCAGCTGGACAGCTATAGACGTGCTGATGGGAGAATACAGTCCTTGGTTCAAGCTGCATTTTTATCTTATTTCGGCGGTGATCATTGTTGCTGTGATAAACGTACTTTACGGCTTTGCTACTGCAGACAAGAGCAGATACAAGGCGCTTATTCTGCAGGCAGCTTCTGCCCTTGATCTTATAGGTCTTGCCTTGCTTGCCTGCTTTACCGCCTTTTTCAGAGACGGAGAGCTGACGGTTGCTCCCATATCTGCGATTCTTATGGCAATGTTCTTTATATCACTGGGTGCAACAGCGGGAATATTCGTTGCTACCTTTCTTGCAAAAAAGAACAAGACACTTTCGGTGCTTGTTCCGTCTGTCACCGCATCCGCTGTCACTCTCTTGATGTACATAGGCGAAATGTGTCTTTTGAGTGGAAATCTTTATATTTTAGGTAAAGGATTTTTCTTTGAGCCGTTGCCCTTCGTCGTGCTGTCGGTTGCTGACATACTTATAGTTATCGCAAGCGGTGTATTGACAGCACTTGTATGTGGATTAATAAGAACGGATAAGCTTCGCAACCGTTAGTTGCTAGAAGAAACCGTGCTTTTCTTGATTTTTGGGGCCGTTTGTTGTATCATATAGTCAACGGAGGTGATCTGATGACTATAGAGATCGCAAACAGACTTTGTGCATATAGAAAGAACAGCGGTATGTCTCAGGAGGAACTGGCTGAAAAGGTGGGGGTATCCCGTCAGGCAGTATCCAAGTGGGAACGGGGAGAGGCTTCGCCCGATACGGATAATCTTATACTTTTATCGAAGATATACGGTGTTACCCTTGACGAGTTGATCAACAAAGATCCCGAAACTAAAAAAACGGAGCAAGAAGCTACAGAAGATAAAGTATCTTTTGATCACGGTATACATGTTCACTCAAAAGAGGGGGATAAGGTGGATATCGGTTTATCGGGGATACATGTTAAGGACAGTGACGGAGACAAGGTACACATAGGTTGGAATGGAATTTATGTTGAAGAGGACGGAGAAGTTCATCTATCTGTAGGAAAAAGCGATAACGATCATGTGTTCTACTTTGACCGCAAGGAAAAACGTTGGTATAAGATATGGAAGGGTATACCCTGGCCGATAATCTGTTTGATCTTTTATCTTATTGATGGATTTGTTGGAAATTTCGGCGGTTGGCGCTACAGTTGGATAATATTCTTAACTGTTCCTCTGTATTACACTCTTGGCGAGGCTATATATAAAAGAAACGCAGGGCATTTTGCATACCCCGTGCTTTTGCTGATGGTATATCTTATCTTCGGTATGTATATAGGGATGTGGCATCCTACATGGATCGTTTTTGTTACGATTCCCATTTACTATTACATTTGTAAATTATTCAAAAAGCCGTCTCAGCGATGAGACGACTTTTTGTTATTCTTATGAAGCGATGCGCAAAAGTATGCCGTTATCGGAACTGTCAGTATCACCGCAAAGGATCCTGTCAGGGCTTGCAGTATTTCGAGCGCAAGGAAATCCGAGGACAGAAAACGGTGGAATGATGTACCGTAAGCAAGCATTAGGATGATGGAGGATACGGCACCGCCGGTGAAGGCAAGCACAAGGGTCTGACACATTGTACCTATCATATCGCGACCGATATTCATACCGCTTGCATAAAGCTCCTTTGGGGTGATGTCCTTCTTTGTCTCTGCGATCTCAAAGAGAGCGGAGGCAATAGACATTGCGGTATCCATCACCGCACCTAAAGAAGCCAAGAGAATACTCGAGAACAGGATGTCTCCTATCCGTAAGCCTGTTTCTCTCGATATAAGTATCATAGTCTCAGTATCCTCAAGGTTGTAACCCGTTACGGTCAGAAGCCCTGCCACCACAGCATAGAGTATAGCGGATGCTCCGAGCCCTATAAGGGTAGAGAATATGGCGGCTCCCGTCTTTGCGGAGAATCCGTTAAGTAAAATAAGGGTCACTGCGGATATCGCCATACAGGAAATAAGGGTAACTATAACGGGAGAATATCCGTTGAACACGGCGGGGATAAGACCTGCGCCGATAATAAGTATCGATACGACGAGAGCTATCGCCGAATACAGACCCTTAAGCTTGCCCACAAGGCATATTACCGCAATGAATATCACAAAAGCGGTTATGATGCCGACCGAGCGGTCGTAGTTATAGAGACTGTAGCCCGGGGTGATACCCTCGGGCTCGTCGCATTTGACTACAACTCTCGTTCCCACATCAACCTCTATAGAATGGGTAGAGCTGAGAATGTTATCAAACGTGATCTCTCTTTTATCCGAGAGCCGAACGGTTATATTCTGTCTGCCCACGTTTCTGCCGGGCAGGTCTGTGCTGGGCTCAAGCTCTTCGTTGTGAACTGCGATGACCTTTCCGCGGACGTAAGAAATGCTTTCATTGTTGTATAACTCAAAATTAATGGGGTTTGTTATCCAAACGGCAAAAACACCGATAAGGATAACTGCGATCATTATAAGGGGAAAGAATCTTTTAAGCATACCGTGTTCAGTTACGGAAATCGTCAAACGCCTTGAACATAACGGCTGCCTGTGCTCTTGTGGCAGTACCGTTGGGCTCAAGGTAGCTTACGCCGTCCTTGCCTACACCCGAGATAAGACCTGCCGAAACAGCCCATTCTACAGGGATCTTAGCCCATTCCTGAAGCTTTGAGATATCGGGGAAGGCACTAAGCTCGGCTCTGCCGTCGATATCGATTCCCTTGCTTTCGGAATAAACGTAGAAGAATCTTGCAAGCTGAGAACGGGTTATGTTATTGTTTGGACCGAACTCAGTCTCGGAGATACCGCTGGTGTAGTTGTTTTCAACGGCCCAGCAGACTACCTCGTTATACCAATGGGAGGTCTTAACGTCCTCAAAGCCTGCATCAGTCATATCATACTTTGTAAGATCCACACCGTCCAGTTTTGCAAGTATGGTCAGAAACTGCGCTCTCGTCAGTTTTCCCGAGGGAACGAAGGTGGTCTCGGTCATGCCTGCAACGTATTCCTTGTTTACACAGTAGCTTACTGCGGGATAGAACCAGTGGTTCGGCTTAACGTCTGTAAAAGGAAGCTCCTTTATGCTTCTCTGTACGTTGAGAGAAGTAAGGTCAAAGTAGATATCGTCCGAATATGCGCTGCACTGATAGAGCTCAACCGCAATTATATTCCCCTCTTCCTTAATGTTGAGAGAATCAAGCATAGCCTTATCGTCTATCTTAAAGGGCAGATGCTGAGAGGTAATGTCGGGGATGGTGTCCCTGTCGCATCCGGAGTAACCCATATTGGCTCCGCCAAGGAAGCAGTTGTACTGACGCACCATAACACCGTTGATGTATACGGTCACCGCATCGTCAAACCACATATCAAACAGAAGAGCTTCTACGCTTTCGGGATCGTGAACGTCAAATGTAGTTCGGAAGAAATAGTTGGGAAGAACCTCTCCCTCCTGATCGTGGCCTTCGGGGAACCAGAGATTGATAAGAGTATTTGGAACGCCTGCGGTATGCTCGGCAAGCTCGCCGTTTATAGAGCCGAAAGGACCTTTTGCTGTTTTCCAGCCCTCGGGCTGATAACCTTCGGCGGTCCAGCGGTATTCGTCATATCCGTCCTCAAAGTCAAAGGGCCATACGCCGAAGTCGTTATATTCCCATACGGTCTCCTCGCTGCTTATGAGCTTTTCCTCGTCAAGAGGAATGAAAACACGCTCAACAGAAGAGGTATTTCCCGCTTTGTCGGTCACCTTGTAGGTAACTGTGGATACAGCGTAGGGGTTGATGCTGCCGCTATAAGTGATAGCATCGCTTACGTCGCCGTCTACATTGTCATATGCGGTTATGCCTGCCGTAAGCTCGGGAATATCGTCGGTATAATAATATGTAGTGTTGGGGACGTTGAGGTTAGGAGCGTACTTATCCTTCTCCACACTTCTGTGGATAGCAAAGAAGTCCACAAGATCGCCTACCTCGTTGTTCTGTCCGCAACGGTAGGTATATACCGCCATAT
>JAFQHD010000080.1 GCA_017398145.1 Clostridia bacterium | reverse complement strand
TACGTACTGTATATCGGTTTTGAATATTCTTGTACCCTTGCAAGCAAAAAGCTTTTTACAAACGTTGGGATCAGGTAACAATATGCTTCCTGCCAGCTCCATAAAGAAGCGGTACTTATTGCCGTTTTTCTCCTTGGTGAACAAGCCGTCCACGGCGTTTGTGAGAGCTATGGGAGCGATACCGCAGTCGTCAACTCTTATAGCACACATATCAATATCAAAGGAAATATCGTCACCTACCTTGAAACGTGCAGCACCTTCCTCTGCAGCGAAAACTGTAAGCTCACCAACATTGAGGAAATACAGAGTTTTGCCCTCTATCTCCTCTGTCCATTGAAGGGTTGCCCTCCCCATACCGTTACCAAGGCTGATGGCAGAAACGGGCATAACAAGCTCTGCGCTGTCGCTGGCGGAGGCGGTTATCGCTGTGGGAAGTGCAAATGTCTGACCGCCAAAGGACAGCTTGCTGCCCTTAACAGAGCATTTAACTATGTTCTCCTCGGGAAGTCTTCGTCTTATGCTCTTTTCGGTTTCCCTATCGAAAACGTGGAACTTCTTTTTGCTTATAGCTATATCTATCACGTCGCCCCTGCGAACCACACAGTCAGGATCGGACTTGATGATTATCTGACCTTTGTCACCGTCGAGGTTATCAACATTAAGGTTGGCGTAAACAAGTGTTTCTCCGCCAAGAACCTCAACTACGCTTACCACAGCTTTAGTGCTTGCCCAAAGGCTGTTATCATCCGCCTTACCAAGCTTTACGCCATCGGGACGGATACCAAAGACGATCTTCTTTTCGCCATCCATATACTTAAGGGGTATCTTATCCGCCTGAACGTAATCCATTACGATATCGGTGCCGCAGTCAAGCTTGAATGTAACTTTATCCCCCTGCTTTACCATAGTGCCGTCAAAGAAATTCATCTGAGGGGTACCGATAAAGCCTGCAACGAACATATTGTCGGGGTATTTATAGAGGTTTATGGGGGTATCTATCTGCTGTACGAAGCCGTCCTTCATAACAACGATACGGGTGCCCATCGTCATAGCCTCCACCTGATCGTGGGTTACATAAATAAAGGTGGTGCCAAGTCTCTCGTGTAGGCGGGATATCTCAGCTCTCATAGCCGCACGCAGCTTTGCGTCCAGATTGGAGAGGGGCTCGTCCAGCAGGAAGACCTTGGGGTTACGTACTATGGCACGGCCAAGTGCTACACGCTGACGCTGACCGCCGGAAAGCGCCTTGGGCTTTCTACCCAGATATTCGGTTATGCCCAGTATCTCCGCCGCCTCAGTTACCTTAGCGTGGATAACGTCGTTGGGCATATGGGCCGTCTTAAGGGAAAACGCCATATTCTCATACACTGTCATATGAGGATAAAGAGCGTAGTTCTGGAACACCATCGCAATATTCCTGTCCTTAGGCTCGAAATCGTTAACTATCTCGTTGTCTATACGAAGCTCGCCTGCGGTGATGTCCTCAAGACCTGCTATCATACGGAGGGTGGTGGATTTACCGCATCCGCTGGGGCCGACAAAGACAATAAACTCCTTGTCCTCTATTTCCATACAGAAGTCGTTTACCGCCTTTACGCCGCCGTCATATACTTTATAGATGTGCTTTAATGACAAGCTTGCCATATTGCTTCTCCTTTGACTATTTGAAAATTACTATGGACTGAGGGGGCATTGTAAGCTTTTCCCCGTCCCATTTGACCTGTGCTTCGGTATCGGTAAGCAGCTCGCCCGCCGGGCTTATGTCACCAAGGGTTGCCTTATCAAGGTTTACGGTCTGCTCAAAGGTGTCAAGGTTTAATACGATAACAACGCTCTCCTCACCGTAGGTCTTTCTTACTACGCAAATGTAGCTGTTTTGTCCTTCGGGGAAATACTCTGTCTTCCCTCTTGCAATCGAGGGGAACATATTCCGAAGTGTCATAGCCTGCTTATAGTAGTTAAGTATACTGTTTTTGTCTGCCTGCTGTTCGGACACGGAGGGATAGTAATAATAGGTTTCGTCAACGGTGGTATTTTCGGGAGGCAGGTAGCAGCAGCCCTCATAAATACTCTTAGGCTCCCACTTCATAGCGATACGCTTTGCGGGATCTGAATTGTTGCCGCCCTTGCTTATCATACCTATCTCCTCGCCGTAGTAGGCGAAAAGACCGCCGCCCAGCATAGACATAACCCCTGCCGCCATCTTCACGTTTTCCTCGCCCGGCATAAAACTGCCCGGACGCATAGTATCGTGGTTGCCGAGGAACGGAGCGAGTATGCTGTTACCGTATGTTTCCTCCAGCCTTAGCATAAGCTCACCAAGCTGTTTTCCGCTGCTTTGCTTTACAAGGCTTGCGATAGTACCTGTTGCCTGAGCACCTGTAAACAGGAAGAAGCTGTCTATACCGCTTTCATAATAGCGGTCGATAAGATAGTCGCTACCTTCCCACGCCTCGCCAACTATATAGCAGTCCTTTTTCAGCTTTTCTGACTCAGTATTTACCCAAGCGAGAAAATCGATATTGCCGTCCACGTTACCCGTGTAGTAGCTGGTAACCGCATCAAGACGGAAGCCATCCACGTTGCGGTCAACAAGCCAGAATTCCATAATATCCACTATCTCCGCCCTGACCTTTTCGCTGTCAAGGTTAAGGTCCGGCATACCGCTCCAAAAACGGGACTCGTAATAATAGCTCGTACCGGAAATGCTTGAGTAACCACCGAGGCTTTCGGTGCTGAAATTGTAGTAATCGCCGTAGTCTCCGCCAACGGTACCGTTTTCACGGATGTAGTCGCAGGCAGCCTTGAACCAAGGATGGTCGCTGGAGCTGTGGTTAAGCACCAGATCCACTATGACCTTTATGCCTCGTGCGTGCGCCTCGGTCATAAGCCGGTCAAAATCCTCTATGGTGCCGTATACGGGATCTATGGCATAGTAATCCTTAACGTCATACTTGTGATAGGTGGGTGACGGATGTATGGGCATAAGCCATATACCGTTAAACCCCATATCCTTGATATAATCAAGTTTTGCAGTGACGCCGTTAAGGTCGCCTATACCGTCATTATTGCTGTCATAATAGCTGTAGACAAATATCTCGTACCAGTTTCTATAATTGTCGTCTATGATGTTAAGCTCAGGGGTGTTGTTGTCATTATCCTTGCCGTCACCGCCGCAGGCGGAAACACTAAGAAGCAGGCACAACACCAACAGCAGAGGAAGAACTTTGATTTTCAAAACCGTGTCCCTCCCCTGTTATCCCTTGACAGCACCGCCCGTTACGCCCTGTACGTAGTACTTTTGCAGCCACATAAACAGCGCAGTAATGGGGGTTGCAACCACAACGGCAGCAGCGCAGAAGGTGGTAAAGTATTGCTGTATCATTTCCCTTTCAAGCCACTTATACATACCGAGTGATACGGTATACATACCCGTGTCGGGTACGCCCGACATAATATATGACACAAAAATGTAGTCACACCACGGAGCGACTATGCTTACCAGTATAGTGTAGATAATAATAGGCTTACTTAAGGGAAGAATTATTTTATAAAAGGTTCTGAAACGGTTTGCGCCATCAATGCGTGCCGCATCGTCAAGTGCGCGGGGCACGGTATCGAAGAAGCCCTTGGCGATATAATAGCTCAGCGCCGCACCTGCAGAGTATACGATGATAAGACTAAGGTGAGATTGGTAGTTGTTGGGCAGAAGTATCTTAAGCAGAAAATATACTGCCGACATACTCATAAAGCCGGGAAACATACCGAGGATGAGCATTATATTCATCATAGGCTTGCGAGCCCTGAACTTCATACGGCTGAAGGCGTAGGATACCATCAGCACAAATGCGGTGGTAATGGCACAGCTTATTATGGAAATAAGCAAGGTGTTACCATACCAACGTGGAAACTCTGTTTCAAGAAACAGTCTTTTGTAGTTATCCAGTGTCCACTCCTGAGGGAAGAACGTAGGGCTCCAGGCACCGGGCTCTTTACGGAAGGACTGGATAAGCAGATAAAACAAGGGGATGATCCAGATAATGCTGAGCATAGTCAATACAGTTTGACCAATAGTATTGCCCAGAATACGTCTGAGCCGCATACCGCCTGTCTTTTTTCGCTTTGGCAGGGTGGTAACCTCCGCCTCAAGCTTATCTATGGCAGCCCAATCGGTAAGGGGAGCCACATTTGGGGTTTGAGAGCTTTTATTCTTTTCACTCATTGGAAATTGTCCTCCCCTTTCACCGCCGAGGACTTGTTATAAATAACAAGTGAGAATACGGCAGAAATTACAAATACCAATATACCTATAACGGATGCCAGCTTATAGTTACGGTCGATGCCGAGTGAAAGCTTATACAACCAGGTTATCAACAGGTCTGTGCCCTTTGCGCCGTCGGTATATTTCATAAGGTCGCCGGGGCCGCCGCCGCTTAGCAGGTATATTACGTTGAAGTTGTTGATGTTGCCGATGAACTGAGTTATAAGATAGGGGCCTGTTACGAAAAGCATATAAGGCAAGGTTATCTTGCGGAACTAACGGAACGGACGTGCACCGTCAATGCGGGCAGATTCGTACAGATCATCGGGGATGTTCATAAGGATACCGCTACACATAAGCATACTGTAAGGCACGCCTATCCACATATTTACAAGGATTATGCAGATACGGGTGGTTGTGATATCAAGTCCGAACTGGAGATGATAGCCGAAAAGCTTTTCGATAAGCTGTGTGATGATACCGCCGCCGCTACCGAGGCCGCCACCGCCCGTATCAAGCATTTTTGACATAATAAGCAGGGATACAAACTGAGGCACGGCGATAGTTGCAACGAAAAGGGTTCTGTAAAGCTTTTTCAGCTTTATTCCCTTTTTGTTGATGAGTATGGCAAGCCCCATACCGATAAAATAGTTGGAGAAGGTGGCACATATTGCCCACACTATAGTCCAGCCGAATACTCTCCAGAAGGTAACACCCAGAGAGGATGTAGTGTCCAGAAGCTCGCCAAAGTTCTGGAAGCCCACCCACTGGAAAAGATGCTCCGGCACCTCGTGGTTGGCGTCGTAATTGGTGAAGGCTATAAGTATCATAGTAACAAGAGGTATTACCGTAAACATAAACAGCCCAACCATAGGAAGAGAAAGCAAGGGGAGATGGAAATTCCTATCCGCAAGGCGCTTTACATCGCTCTTGATACCCTCAGGCTTTTTGCCGATAATGCATATTTCCTCAAGAAGGCGGCTTTCCTTAACAGAGGAGATATAGCACATAAAGAAAAAGATAATAACAAACAGAGAAAGTATCCCGTAAAGGATAATGTGGAAGGAATTATCACCTGCAACCTTTACGTATTCGCCCAACTCGTCGCTCCAGACATTGGAAATGTGGGTTTCCACTCTGCCGACGTTGCCGCCGCCGAAAAAGTTTTCGAAAAACATTGCAAGGTATCTGCCGCCGAACAGCAGCATATACAGAACAAAAAGCACCTCAAGGACGAAATAGATTATGCCCTTTGTTATCTGACCTCTGAACACGTGACCGCTGCCCATTATCAGATATGAGGTCTTTGTAAGGGCTCCCCCTGCAGCAAAGCCTGAAAAATAGTCGCCTATGCCTTTTACTATTCCTGTAAAGAAGGCGGCGATAGCCTTACCAAGCCTTACCCAAAAGCCTACAAAGCCACGGCCTATACCGCCGAATAGCTTTTTTAGCTTATAGAGGAACTTGGCCCACGGTGTCAGCGTATAATAATTAAGATCCAACTAAAGGAACCTCCTTTTCTGCCGCCGTAAGGAAAATGGCGGAAAAATGCAAAGAGGTGGGCAGGAAAAGCTCCCTGCCCGCCTCGTAATGGCAAACTACTCTGCCTTCTTAGCTATCTGACTTACAAGGCTGTCGAGATAACCCTGAAGCTCCTCGTCGGTGATGAGGGTGCAATCCTCTGCAGTAACGAGAGGAGTAATAAGGCTGCCCATAGGAGTCCAATAGTTGCCGGGAACGCTCTTCTGAGCACGGTTAAACTGAGACTGAGCGAGAACAGCAGACATAATAACGTCGTTCTTTACAGCGTCAGTAGCAGCAACGGTGGTGTTGGTGGGGCCAAAGCCTCTGGTTTCGAATCTCTTAAGCTGGTTCTGCTCGTTGGTAAGCCACTGTGCGAGCTTGTGAGCTTCGCCCTTGTTCTGGCTGTAGCCGTTTACGCCGATGAGCTTGTAGCCCATATAGCCGCTGAGCTGAACCTGTGTGCCGCCGATGTTAGCGGTGGGAAGCTTGCAAACGCCCATATTGTCACCAAGGAGATCCTTGATAACTGCAGCGTTCCAGGTGCCGCTGATAGCGGCAGCAGCCTCACCGGAGGTGAAAGCAGCAATGATCTTACTATCGTCGGTCTGAGCAACAAGTGCCTCGTGTGCAACGTAGGTGCGGAGCGACTTCATAACCTCAAGACCTGCAGCGTTGTTATAGTTGATATCAACAGCTGTTTCAACCATATTTTCATTGTAGGTTACCTCATACTTAAGGTCGGGGTTAGCAAAGAAGAAGCTGGAGAGATACCAACCGTCATCGTTAAGCTTGAAGTGAACCTTTTTGCCTGCTGCCTTAGCGGTGTCAAGCATCTTGTCAAGAGTTTCAAGGTTGCCAAGATCGCCGTAAACACGCTTGTCATAGTATACGAAATAGCAGTTGTCGCCGGTCATAGGATAAGCGTAAAGTTGATCCTCACCGCCGAGAGTGATTGTAGCAGCGTCGATAGAACCTGCAGAGTTGATCTCCTTAATGTTCTTCTCTATATCGCCGCCAACACGTGCAAGTGCGCCGCCTGCGAAGAGCTTATTGATTTGGTCGCTTGCGAAGCTGTATACGTCGGGACCGGAGGTAACGTCGTTAAGCACCTTATCAGCAGAGTCGTTCTCGCCCTGTACGCCGAAAAGGAACTTGTACTGATTTTGGGGGTTAGCTGCAGCGTATGCTTCGCACATTTCCTTAAGCATAGCCTGATCTTCCTGTGCGCCCCAAACGGTAAGAGTATACTTCTGCCCCTCGCCTGCGCCTGCAGAGTTTGTTTCAGAGGTATCTTTGCCGCCGCAAGCAACAAAGGCGGAAAGACAGATAATCAGCGCTAATGCAAGATAAAGCGCTTTTATAAATCTCTTCATAGTAAGAAAGTCCTTTCAGTTCGTATTTTTGAATCGAAGCCTATAACGCCATAATAAGCCTTACGGATTTTTTAGCGGTATTATAAAAGTTGCGGGGCGGAGAACCGCCCCGCAACGGAGTTTACTAGTATTTAGCCTTTAATTATTCAGCCGGAGTGATAGTAACAGCACCGCTTTCAATATCAACGGTTACAGTGTAGGTGCCTGCTGCAACATAGAAGTTGTCGCCGTTATTAGCGTCATCAGAATACCAGGTCTGGATGCCAAGCTCACAGCCATATACGGGCTTGATAGCGAATACGCCGGGCTTGCCCTGATCAGCTATCCAGCTATAGTCGCCCATAGCGGTAACGTCAGTAGCAACGAGTGTGCCGGTAGCAACGCCGTCAGCAACGGTCATCTTTGGGGTAACGCCTTCCTTAACTGCGTAGTTAACAGCCTTGCCCTCTGCATCTACGAAAGTACCAACAAGGTAGTAATCAAGTGCCTGATATTCAACCTTGTCACCGTCAACGGTGTACTTGAATGCGTAGGTGCCTGCGGTGAGGAAGATGTTGTTGCCATCGGGGCTGTAGTAGCCGCCGCTTATAACGTTGTAAAGCTTAAGAGCTGCACACTTAACACCGAGAGTGTTAGCTGCGTCATCTGCTGTCCAATCTGCGTACATATCCTCGGTGATCTCTATGATACCGCTCCAAGTGGACTTGTCATCGGAAGGAGTAAGAGCAAGCTGACCTTCTTCATAGGTGGTGCCCCACTCGTTCATAGTGCCGATGAAGTGCATATCGTGAGTAACGGTCATAGCATCAAGCTTTTCAACAAGCTCGAAGGTGATCTTATTATAATCCTTAGCTGCGGGATAGGTGGTATAAGTGATCTTATACTTACCGTCCATACCCTCTGCGAGCTTAACGTTCCAGGTTTCGTAACCCTTGTTGTACTCGTCGCTACCGATGAATACTACATTGCCCTCAGCGTTCTTAACCTGGGCAACCTTCTTATCGTCAGCCTTGTACTCGTTGTTATCGTAGAAGTTAACGCCGTCACAGTATTCTGCGCCGTCAACAAAGCCGATACCAACCTGGCCATCCCAAGAGCCGCCGTAGCAGATCTGGAACATATCGCCTGCATACATAGTAATGGTGATAGAATAAACGTTAGCGTTAGCAACTTCTTCCTTGGTCATAGTAAGGTTAGCTGCTGCATTGGTGTGATCCCAATTTGCCTTGCCCATATCGCCTGCGCCTGCGCCTATGAGATAGTAGGAGTTTTCGTCTGCTACGTACTCATCGCTCTTGAACTTAGCGAAAATGTCGGTGTCAGCTTCGAGAACTGTTTCAAAATCGAAGGGAGTAGTAAGACTTGCTTCAGCATACCAGCCGTCAAAAGTCTTGTTCTCTTCAGATTCGGGAGTCCAGGAAGTAGCCTTGCCACCCTTATCGATGGTCTCTTCCTTGAGAAGCTTGGAACCCTGATACCAAGATACGGTGATCTTGTTTCCATCAACGGATGCATCGTCTGCGGAGTTGCTGTTATCAGCATCACCGCCGCAAGCCGCAAAAGCGGATACGGAAAGAGCGAGCATAAGTATGAATGCGAGAACGGTCAATAGCTTTTTCATTTTGAACAACCTCCCAAAATAATTATATAGAATTGACCTGTTGTGTAAAAATGCACACAACAAAGAGAGGATGAACCCGTTATAAGCACGAACCCAATATTTTCCTCTCGTCTGTAATTTTACTACATTTTCACCAACAAGTCAAGAGAAAAAGATTTCTTCTAGCTATTACATAAATATTGCACCTGTATTTTGTGCATTTTGCGAATATCTATTTGCGATTATTAATCAACTTGGAAAAGGAGGCACATTACGGTGCCTCCTTTTAGTTACAAAAAAGCTATTTAACGTAAACTCTTACGCTTACGGCATCAACGCTTACTTCGCCACTTTCTGCTGCGATGGTCTGGCTGCCTGCCTCGGTACCTGTTGCAATGAGCCTCCACTTCCCCTGAAGGGTGTAGCTGTCAGCCTCTGCTGTAGGATTGATAAGCACCAGAGCCTTACTGCCCATATGGTTGTCATAGTGGACAGCCATACCGCCGCCTGACAGATTCTCAAAGCTTACAGCCACGTTGCCCGCAGCGGTAAATATATCATTTGCACGGCGCATCTCTATCAGACCTGCGTAGTACGCTACCATATTCATTTGGTCGGAGCCCTCATAAAGCACTTCCCAATCGATGTTGTTTATGGTGTCGGAGGACTTATAGCTGTTTTCGTCCCCGTTTTTGGTGCGAAGCATCTCCTCGCCCGCCTGCATAAATGGAGTGCCCTGAGATACCATCAGTATTGCAGCACCAAGACGGTTCATAGCCATACGTTCCTCTACCGTGTTGTCGGGATTGGATATAGCGAGCTTATCCCATAGGCTATGGTTATCGTGGGCGCTCATATAGTTTATTACCATAGCACCGCTTACCTGCCAGCCTGCGGCGTTTCCTCTGCCGCCCATTATACCAAACTTAACCTTATCTGCGTTGCCTGCATAAGCACCGCTGATGTAGCCCTGAGAGGTATGGGTGAACACACTACCCTTAAGTCCGTCACGGATAGCGTCATTAAATACAGCGATACTGCCTATAGCACCCTCACTTACAGGTACCTTGCTGATATTGCCCTGGTTTGCCTGAGCGCTACCGTCAATGGTAGCCCCCATTGTCCAGCCCTCTCCGTAGATTATAGCCTTAGGGTTGATAGCGTGAACGGCTGCCTCTACTTCCTTCATTGTTTCAAGGTCGTGAAGCCCCATAAGGTCAAAACGGAATCCGTCAAGATCGTACTCATCAGCCCAGTAGCTTACGCTGTCTACCATAAACTTTCCGAACATATAACGCTCGGATGCGGTATCGTTACCACATCCGCTGGCGCTTGAATTAGCACCTGTAGCGGTATATCTGTAGTAGTAATAAGGAACTATTCTGTTGAAGGAGCTGTTTGCATCATAGGTGTGGTTGTATACCACGTCCATTATCACGCCGATGCCTGCATTGTGAAGCGCCTGCACCATCTGCTTATATTCCTTAACTCTCACCTCTCCCTTGTACGGATCGGTGCTGTAGCTACCTTCGGGTACGTTGTAGTTTTTAGGATCATAACCCCAGTTGAATCCGCTGTCAGGGTCCGCTTCGTTAACAGTAGCATAATCGTATACGGGAAGCAGATGGACGTGGGTAACGCCAAGTTCCTTAAGGTAGTCTATACCTACGGCTGCGCCCTTGCTGTTATTTAGCCCTGTTTCGGTAAAGGCAAGGTATTTACCCTTATATTGAGAGGCTTCTATTCTGTTACTGAAGTCACGAACATGTACTTCCCATATTACTGCGTCGGTATAGGAATCTATCTCGGGATCAAAAGCGGCGCCCCAACCCTCGGGGTTGGTAAGGG
>JAFQHD010000079.1 GCA_017398145.1 Clostridia bacterium | reverse complement strand
GATGAAACGTATCTGCGAGGACGGCAGACACCCAATGAGTTCAAGCGACTTTAGGAGCGCTGAAGGAATTGTTGGTGTCAACGAGATCTACGGACCCTTTTCACGAAAACCGGTTGGGGTTCCCCGAAACGAGCTTGCCGAGTTTTGGGGGTTCCAAACCTACCTTCCTTTTTCGAAGTCTGTCAGCGTGTCGATAGGTTTATCGACACGCTGAGCACCCGGCAAGAAGCCGGGTGCTTTTGCTGTTATTCTGCCTGATCCACAGGTTCCCACTGTGCCTTGAGGTAATAATCACGGTCATTATCTATTACAGTTTCGGCGGATACTATAAAGGATTCATCACGGAAGCTATACAACCATCCTGCGAAAACATAACCATCCTTTGTAGGTACGGGCAGCTCGCCGAGAGGCTCTCCCTTCTCGATCATCCTGTAAGTTACGTCGCACTCACCGCCGTCTGCATGAAAATATACCTTACTGCCGTTAAACCAAAGCTTGGTAACCGTTATATGCTCGGATATATTTAATCTGGTATTGTTCTGGATATTTATATCACCGTACCACCAACCGCCGTTTTTGTACCCATCCTTGGTGGCAGAAGGAGCATAACCGAACATCTCGCCCGATGTAATATACTTAAACTTATAAGCACAGCTATCCGCTCCCTTATCGTCAAAATCAACACGGTAAATATAGCCTGCTTCAAGGAACTTGGAAAGAATCTGTGCAAGCTCAGCTCTCGTTGCGTGACCCTTGGGATCAAGAGTTGTAGTTGTTTTACCCTGAATAATGCCGCCTGTCACACAGAAGGTCATACCGTCTACCGCCCAGGCTGACACCTTGTCGGCATCCTCAAAGGCAGAGAGATCTCCCTCAAGCTTGAAGCTACACTTGGCAAATTTAACGTAATTGAGAATAAAGGTAGCTAACTGTTCACGGGTAACGTGTTCGCCTACGCCAAAGTAACCTGCTCTCAAGCCACTCGTAATTCCCTTTTCCTTTGCCCAATATACCGCCTGACAATACCACGAATCCCACACTACGTCCTTAAATCTGTCCTTAGGGGGATAGGCGCTGTCCGGCTCGGGACGGAAGGTAGATAACACCTGCATAAGCTGCTCACGGGTCAGCTTTTCGGACGGAGCAAACTTGCCGTTGCCCATACCCGACATGATTCCGTTTTTGTATACGTATTCTATACCGGAGGTATGCCAAGCCCAAGGTTTAACGTCACTGAATGCTTCAACCGCTGATTTTCCACCGTTCCAGCGAACACCTCCGCCAAAGCCTCTGTTCATCTGAGCCTTATACTCGGGATTCCAGGTTTCGTTTTCATCGGGATAGTATATATCAACGATATGGGTATCGTTATCGGTCGCCCACCCGCGAAGCAGGGGCGCATTACCCAAGAAAACGATCACCTTGGGCGGAGCACTTGAATAAAAGGGATAGTACATCTCCTCAACGGTATCGGGTATAACAAGAGATTCAAGAGCAGTCATACCGTGGAAAGCTCCTCCACCTATGCTTTTAAGACCTGCAGGAAGAGAAATTTCCTTTACCGAATCAAACCATTGGAAGCAGAAATGTCCTATAGAGGTAATACCCTCTTCGACCACGATCTTCACAGCATCAAACCACTCTGCAGGTATGTTATCGGAATCCGCTTCACCGGGTTCATCCATATTATGCCCACCCATAGGTCCATCACCCGATACGGTAAGCGTACGGGTCGTGTTGTTATAAGTCCAGGTTATAGCTCCGTATTCTTTGCTCTCTACGTTATCTGCCGATATCGTAAGTGATAACGCAGACATCAAGGTAACAAAAGCAAGAAATAAGCTGATTATCTTTTTCATAGCTCCTCCTTATTTTATTCTATCAAATTTTGTAAGCATAACTGCCGCCTGTGCACGAGTGAGCTGAGTATACGAGGATACTACAAGTGCATCATCCTTTATGCTTGTAATAATATTATTTGCAACAGCCCAGGATATCTGTTCGTATGCCCAATCAGGGATAAGCTTGCAGTCGGTATAAGCTGTCATATCTGCACGCAGAGTCATATCTACACTCATATCCTCTGCTACAGAATAAAGCAATCTTGCAAAGGCAGCGCGTTGGATATTCATACCGGTACCGAAAAGGTCTTTGGTAACTCCCGTAAGGTATCCCTGCTCTACTGCCCAGGCAACCGCTCCGCTGTACCACTTACCTGTGGGAACGTCTTTAAAACCGCTTTCGGTATTCTTATAATTATCGGTGTTTACACCCATAAAGTTTGCAAGCATAACTACACACTGCTCACGGGTAAGCGCCGTGTTGGGAGAAAAGACGTTATCGCTCATACCCTTCATATAGCCCTGCTGTATACAATAAGCAACACCGTCATAATACCACGCATTATTGCGGATATCCTTGAAATCATCCTCGCAGGAACGCAGGTCTACGTCTATATAACGAGCCTCGCCGCATCGATTACACAAAATCATTTTTCTTCCCTTTTCAAGGTATGTAGACTCTCGAAGAATGATTTCATCAGACCATCTGTGCTTGACTCCGCTGTTACAGGTATCCGAAACCGTCAGCTCTATACCAAGAGTATCAAGATCAAGATTGGAAAACTCATATCCGGGCTTTTTAAGTCCACCGACAAACACCTCGGGTGCTGTGTAATATACGTCGTGCCTTGAGTCGGAATAACTATCATAATATTTACCACCGGCTCTTATCTCAGTACCGTGTACAGGTATATCATTTATATTGAGATCAAGTTTGCCTTTACTCAGCTTACTTACGTCGTCAACTATTACAGACCAAGGAATCCACGCCTCAAAGCACCAACCGTTATCGGTGACTTTACCTGCCGCCAACGCTCCTTTTTCGGTTAAAGTTTCGCCTGAGTTATAGATCATGCTTTCTTCGTCGTGCAAATACACACTTCCATCGGTACACAGAGCAAGCGTATATTGGGGAATTGGGTAATAGTAAATGGTAGAAAGCTCGGTCAGAGCACGCATAGGATCTATGGTAAGCTCAAAATAATCTCCTGTAAAGTCACATTTTCCATCTTCGGTTACACCGGACAACATCTCATCGACATTGATACTTTTTCCCGTAACCGAAGGATCATATGATAATACCCCTACTTTAAAATCACCGGAGAAATAGAAGCCACCAACATCTACCGCAAAATAAAGCTCACCTAATATAGGTGCCGAACTTGGTCCATGGTACAAATTGAGCGTATCATTATTCATATATGCAGGTGATGACCAGCCTTCTTCATCTGTTATATTACCGTCGATGGTAGGGTTTGCGAATTCAACATTTATGGGTGGATTTGGTATTATATAATCTTTACCCGCACTTACGTAACAGGCAAAAGCCGATGTCAGCATAATTACGGTAAGAATCAAAGATACTATTCTTTTCATAGTAGCCTCCTTAAATGTAAGTATCTATAAGGTATACGTTTCCGATAATCACAGCCGCCTCTGCCCGGGTACAGAAGCCCTTGGGATTTATCATTCCGTTATGTCCTGTGATGATGGGCGGAACGTTACAATGCTTTGTTGGATTGTGGGTTATGACCATACATATACCTGTTGCCAGAGTCATTGCGGGCATAGCATATTTGGATATTTTATAGCTGTCCTTAAAGCTGCCGACAAAGCCTTCTCTTACATAAATATCCTTATTTTTTCCGTCAAGTCCCCAATCATATTCATACATTCTGTATATGAAGGTCACAAGATCCTGTCTTGTTATATATTCGTTTACTCCGAAGCGGTCCGCACTAACACCGCTGGTGATACCGTTACGGTACATCCACTCTACCGCATCGGCATACCAAGCTCCCGACTTTACGTCCTTAAAGGAGTATCTGACATAAGATTCTCCCGAACTTTTAAGGTTGTATAATATCATCGCCGCTTCAGCTCGTGTCAGCCGCTTATTCGGATCAAATCTCGTGGAGCTGACGCCGTTCATAAGCCCAAGCTCATAGGCTCTCTTGACAGGCTCGTACTGCCAACTGCCCTTTGATATGTCGGCAAAGGGGAAATATGCGGCCGACACGGAAATGCAAAGGACAGGGAGCACAAGCCCAAAGATAAGCAGCGCGCATACTATCTTTTTTGTCATTTGATTATTCCTTGATCTCTATATTTTCTGCTATTTTTATAAGCTCGTCACGTTCTGTCATACCGCTTATGGCAACGGTAAAATAGCTGTTGCCGAAATATACCGAGCCTTGATTATGAGTCTCGCTGTAGGAGATATATCCCGTATATTCACCGATGTTACGGAGCTTAAGATCGTGATGCTCATCCTCGGTGATAAGCTCTATATCCGAGCTTGCAAGTACGTCTATAACGATATACTCTCCCTCGGCATTCATATAGCTGTAGGAAAGACTGTCAGCCTTTTCTTCGGTTCTGTCATCGAGGCGCTCAAAGCCCTCGGGAATATATCCGATAACCGTTTCGGAAATATCTATACTGGTCGAATCCTTTGAATCGGTAAAGTCTATATTGAAGCCTTCCTCGATAATATTGACTATACTGTCTCCTACGGTAGCACGTATGCCGGGATCGGTCATCATAACTCCGAAGCCTGCAAGAGATACGCAGAGAAGGATAGCCGCAGCTTTACCTATATAGCTGACCCAAACAGGCTTGCTTTTTTTCTTTGTCAGCCGCATTACGTCCCTCATATGCTTATCCGTAAAGGGATGCTCGCTTCTGAGCTCCTCCATAGTGGGAGCAGATCGCAATTCATCGTTATACTGTTCGTTAAAAGCCTTATCCAGGAGCTGTTCAAACAGCTTATCGTCAAACTTACTCATTTATGCTCTCCTTTTCCAACGCTTTTCGTAGTATCTTTTTTCCTCTGAAAATTCTTTGATTTACCGTCTTTTCGCTAAGGTCTAAAAGTGCGGCTATCTGCCGTTCCTTAAGCCCGTTTATGTACTTTAGTCTGCACACGTCTTTGTAGGTATCTCCAAGAGCTTCGATAGCTCTTTTAAGAATATTTACCGTCTCGTTTGACATAGTCAAGGTCTCGGGAGTGTCCTCTGAGGATATATCAAAAACCTCCTCTAACGGGAGAACCTCGTTACGTTTTTCCTTGATGCGGTTGATGGCGGTGTTACGGGCAACCACTCCGCACAGATGTCTGAGCTTTACTTCGTCCGAGGTGTCAAGGCTGTCTATAACGCTCAGCAGCTTGACTATGCAATCGTGTACGGTATCCTCTATATCAGCTTTGTTTCTTAAATACTTACCGGCGGTATGTGCCATACAGCAATAATAGTTTTGATATATATGAACTATCTTTTCCTGCTGTGAGGGCTCTGCCGTCAGAGATAATAGGATCATATTCTCCTCCGTGGTAGATAACTGTATTTAATGTACCACATTTTCACTTTTGTGGCAACAGGTCTGAAAATAAATCCTTGGGAGGGTATATAAAATTTCAAAAAAGGCATTTAAGTGAGGTTTTTGTGAGTTCAAGCCCTCCCAAGGCGGCTGTTATGCGTTGTTTTTCTGCCTCTGTTAATAAGAACAGCCGTCATTGCCTCTTTACTACAAAAATATAACAAAAGAAGGAAAGTTTTGTACTTTCCTTCTCCAGATTGATGACAAAGTCATCAATCTGACCAGAGGCTGAGAAACGAAGGGTTATTTTGTGAAATCCTTTTCGTCGGCGTACTATGTACGACAGAGAAGGATTTCGCAAAAAGCAAGGAATGGCAAGGGAAATTCGATGTTT
>JAFQHD010000078.1 GCA_017398145.1 Clostridia bacterium | reverse complement strand
ATCAAGCAGAGCATCTACGGCTTCAGAGGAGCTGAGCCTGTGCTTTTCGGAAATTACCGCGAGGCATTTTCGGATTATACCGAGGATGATGAAGCCGATGACAGAGGCTGCAGGATATTTCTGTCAAACAATTTCCGTTCCTCGGACAAGATACTTGCATTTGCCAATGCCGTATCCCGTACCTGCTTTGAGGACGGTGAATCAAGCATAGAGTATCACGACGGAGACGACCTTGTTTATTCTAAGAATGAGGATGAAACCCAGCCTGTTACTGTCGCGCTGATTGAGCAGAGCGATGAATATAACGCAGAGGCTGTATATGTGTGCGACCGTATACAGGAGCTTCTTGACAAAGGAGCAGAGCCTTCGGATATCGCCATAATGCTTAGAAATATCAAGACTCACGCCTTGCCCTTTACAGCGGAGCTTGAAAAGAGGGGAATACCTTATTATTGCGATATAAAGAAGGAGTTTTTTGATAATCCCGAGATAATGCTCACTCTTTGCTGGCTCAACACCATAGACAACACGAGACGGGATGTGTTTGTTTGCGGTATCGCAAAAAGCCCCGTGTATGATTTCACACTTGACGAGCTTATCACTATCCGCAGAAGTTCTCCTTCGGATACACTTTATAATTCAATAAAAAGTTATACCGATACTCACGATTTTAAAAAGGGTAAGCACTTTATAGACGATATAGAGGCTCTTCGCCGTGATGCAAGAGGTCTCTGTGCTCATGAGGTGTTATGGAAGCTCATGTACGAAAAAGGGCTTATGAGTATCGTTACCAAGGATAAATCCGCTTCCGAAGCAAGGATAGCCAAAAATAATCTCTTGCTGTTCTATGATTATGCACGAAACTTTGAAAACGGCGAGTTCAAGGGTGTATATAATTTCCTTATATACGTTCAGAGGGTTATAGAAGCTGGACAGGCGCTCCCGTCAGCTGCTGCATTTGCAGGTTCGGGAAACGCTGTTAAGCTTATGACGGTCCATCATTCAAAGGGGCTGGAATTCCCTTATTGCTTCTTGTGCGCCTGCGATAAGGATACAAGCACACAGGACCTTAAGGCGAAGCTGCTCTTCCATCAAGACTTCGGTATTGCGGCTAAGATAGCAGACCCTACCGGACTTGTTATGTACGACAGCTATATTATGAACGCTCTTAAATACCGTCTTATGACCGACAGTATAGACGAAGAATACCGTGTTCTCTATGTGGCTCTTACCCGCGGTATAAATAAGCTGTGGGTGACTGCTTCCGCAAAGGAACCTGATAAGATGTATGAAAAATACACTTCTGCAGGCTCAATGCTGTCTATGGCGTATATGATATGGAACCACTCCTATATAGCCTGGATCCTTGCTTCACTCTCTCGGTGCGATCGCTCTGCTTATGATATAGAGTTTGTCAAGGAACTTTACGAAGCCGACGAAAAGCTTAAGGAACATACCGGGATATCGGAAAAGACAGCGATAGATATGGACAGGATCAGAAAAAACATTGATTTCGTTTATCCTTATGCTGCTTCAAATATGATACCAGCTAAGATGTCTGTATCCAAGCTTTATCCCGATATACTTGACGATCTGGACACAGCCATGCTTTCTACCGTTATCAAACCCCGCTTGCCCTTTTTTGCAGGAGAGGAAAAGACTAACAGAGGTGCTGAGGTGGGTAACGCTACCCATGCTTATATGCAATTCTGTGATTTTGAGAATGTTGAGAAGAACGGCGTTATATCAGAGCTTGACCGTCTTATAGATCATCGCTTTCTGCCGTTAGAAGCAAGTGAGCTTGTCAATATCGAAGCTATAGAAAGCTTTTTTGCCTCAGAGCTGTATGCTGACATAAGAGGGTCGAAAAAGCTTTTCAGAGAAAAGCGTTTTAATGTTAATTTGGCAGCTTCCTATTTCACCGAGGAGATGCAGGAAGAGTTAAAGGATGAATATGTGCTCGTACAGGGTGTTATCGATTGCTTTTATTATGATGCAAAGGGAGATATAGTCCTTGTAGATTATAAAACAGATTCGGTAAGGGATGCCGATACCCTTGTTGACCGTCACCGCCGACAGCTCTATTACTACAAAAAAGCCCTTGAAGCCATAACGGGCAAAAGGGTCGTAAAGAGTATAATTTATTCCTTTGCGCTTAAGTGTGCCATAGAGCTTGAACAGTAATAACAAAAAATCCACCTTTTGGTGGATTTTTGTTATGATACTACATTCTTAGGATTTCCTTCAAGGAAGCATTTTACATTGTCGTCAACTATGCCCAGAAGTCTTATTCTTGTTGACAGTGGAGCCCATGCGACATGGGGCGTTATTATCAGGTTGGGTACCGTTTCGTTGAGAACACAGTCCTTGGTCTGTGGTTCGGTAGTAAGGACATCTATTGCCGCGCCTGAGATCTTACCCTCCCGTAGAGCTCTTACCAAGCCCTCTTCATCGTTTACACCGCCTCTTGCGGTATTGATATATACAGCCGAGGGCTTACAGAGGCAGAATCGCTCATATGTCATAAGCTTAGCTGTTCCTTCATTCAAGGGACAGTGCATGGTTATGATATCGGATACCGACAGGAGCTCATCAAGCGGGAGATATTCTGCATCGTTATCCTTAACGGTCCTTGTATAAACAACGACCTTCATGCCGAAGGCTTTTGCGATCTCGGCAACCTTTCTGCCGATAGAGCCGTAGCCGATAATACCTATTGTTTTGCCAGCGATCTCATCGGTAGGGAATACGAAGGGAGAGAACATGGGGGATGCACTCCAGCCGCCCTCACGGACAAAGGAATCGAACTTTCCTACCTTGCTGTAATGCTCAAGTATAAGGGCGAAGGTGTGCTGTGCCACTGCATCGGTGGAATAGCTGCCTGCGTTACAGACGGTGATACCGTGCTCTCGGCAGTAAGCTACGTCTATATTGTTATAGCCTGTAGCAAAAAGGCAGATAAGCTTGAGATTCTTTGTCTGTTCAAGGACTTCTCGGGGAAAGAGAGTTTTGTTACAGATTGCTATATCCGCATCCGCTACACGTTCTGCCACCTCGTGGGGAAGGGTGTTGTCGTACTTTATAAGCTCACCGTATTTTGCGAAAATATCTATGTCTACATCACCCTGTGTGACGGTCATTGCGTCTGTTATTACTATTTTCATATGCTTTCTCCTGAATTTTATAGTTATATTTTATTATAAATTCTCCTTTTCGTCAATAAGTATTGAAAAAATTTATTATCTATGTTATTATAATATAATAATATTATTTAATTGGAGATACCAATGCCTCGTTATATAGAAAAACTTGAAATGATGAATATTACCTGTATCGTAGCGCGCAATACGCTTGCTTTTCCTTTTCTTCCTCTGAGCCTTGAGATAATCGGCGACGAGGATGTGGATGCCTGCGAGGCTGCTGCAGACAGTCAGGATCAAATCTTTATACTCGCACAGAAGGATCCTGCAATCGAAGAGGTAGAAGCAGCTGATCTTTACGATATCGGTACAGTATGCCGTATCAAACAGTTTTTAAGACTTCCCGAGGGAAATGCCCGTCTTACCGTGGAGGGTGTATACCGAGCTAAGGTGCTGAACCTTGAAAAGATCGAGGGTGTATGGCATGCCGAGGTCATGAGCAAGGCTATAAATGTCAATGAAAACACTGCCAAAGCACAGGCGCTGCTTCGTGAGGTCGAACTGCAGTTTGAGGAGTTCAAAAAGTTTAATCCTAAGCTCTCAGCAGAGATAATTGCGGCTGTAAACACAATAAAGGAGCCCGGTCTTCTCTCTGACTTCATTGCCGCAAATGTCCTTGTTTCCTTTCCGGACAAGCAAGCCGTCCTTGAGGTCTTTGATCCTATCAAGCGTCTTGAGAAGCTTGCTGTTATTATGGGCAGGGAACTTAAGCTACTTTCGACCGAGCTTAATATACACAATAAGGTTCGTGCGCAGATAGAGGATAATCAGAGAGAATATTATCTCCGCGAGCAGCTCAAGGTCATTCAGAACGAGCTGGGCGAGGGTATGGGCGACAGCGAGATAGACGAGTATGATGAGATGATATATAATGCTCATCTGCCGGAGGAGGTCGAAGCAAAGCTCTTAAAGGAGCTTCGCAAGTTAGCAAAGACCCCTTACGCTTCCTCTGAGGCGGCTGTTATCCGTTCCTATATCGAGACCTGTCTTGAGATACCCTGGTCGGTTATGACCGAGGACCGTGACGATATTGAGAACGCTTCAAAGATACTTGAGGATGACCACGACGGACTCAGTAAGGTCAAGGAAAGAATACTTGAATTTCTTTCTGTAAAAAAACTCAATCCGAAATTAAATAACCAAATACTTTGTCTCGTTGGTCCTCCCGGAACGGGTAAGACCTCTATATGTGAGTCTATTGCCCGTGCTCTTGAGCGTAAGTATGTCAGAGTGTGTTTGGGCGGTGTCCGAGACGAGGCAGACATAAGAGGTCACAGAAGAACATATATCGCATCTATGCCCGGACGGATCATAAACGGACTGGTACATGCAGGAAGCCGTAATCCCCTTATGCTTCTTGATGAGATAGACAAGCTGACAAGAGACTCACACGGTGACCCCTCCTCGGCTCTGCTTGAGGTGCTGGATTCCGAGCAGAACAAGCATTTCCGTGACCACTTCGTGGAGATGCCAATAGACTTGTCCGACTGTCTGTTTATCGCTACAGCCAACAGCCTTGATACTATCCCCAGACCTCTTCTTGACCGTATGGAGATAATCGAGCTTGATATATATAACAGATATCAGAAGTTAGATATAGCAAAGCATCATCTCATCCGTAAGCAGTTAAAAAACCACGGTCTTACAGGCAGACAGCTCCGCATAAGCGATGAAGCTCTCTTTGAGATAATAGATAATTATACTCACGAGGCAGGTGTTCGAAACCTTAACCGTGAGATCGCATCTGTATGCCGTAAGGCGGCAAAACGTATAGTTACGGGAAAGTGTAAGAGCTGTACCGTTACCGTAAAAAATCTCCACGAATATCTTGGCTCAAAGAAGATAAGCGATCGTAAGATCCCCGATACCGATCAGGTGGGAATCGTAAACGGACTTGCATATACGGCTCTTGGAGGAGACATACTCAGAATTGAGGTCGCCGCAATGAAGGGTACGGGTAAGCTTGAGCTTACGGGTTCTTTAGGTGACGTTATGAAGGAGTCTGCAAGAGCGGCTGTGACCTGTATAAGACAGAGAAGCGAGGCTCTGGGTATTGATCCTGATTTCTACAAGGATAAGGACGTACATATCCATGTACCCGAGGGCGCAGTTCCAAAGGACGGTCCTTCGGCAGGCGTTACCATGGCTGTAGCTCTTGCAAGTGAGCTTTCCGGCAGAAGGGTAAGACGGGACGTTGCCATGACGGGTGAGATAACGCTGCGCGGTAATATACTTGCCATCGGAGGATTGAAGGAAAAATCCATGGCGGCTCTCAAGGCAGGAGTAAAAACGGTGCTTATCCCCCGTGAAAATCTCCGTGATCTTGAAGAGGTAGATAAAACGGTTAAAGAGGGAATAGAGTTTATCCCTCTCGATACTATAGACGATGCCTTAAAGGCGGCATTGACAGAGGAATAATTATGGCATTGAATTTACAGAATGTTAAGTTAGAGATGACAGCAGGTCTTAAGAGTCAGTTTCCCAAGAACGACCTGCCTCATCTCGTGTTCTCGGGACGCTCCAATGTGGGTAAGAGCTCGCTTATAAACTCTCTCTTAGGCAGAAACAAGTTAGCGAGAGTTTCCTCCGCTCCCGGTAAGACCATCACAATAAACTTTTACAATGTTGATAACAAGTTCTATTTTGTTGACCTGCCCGGCTACGGCTTTGCCAAGCGCCCTCCAAAGGAGAGAGCTATATGGCAGAAGCTGGTCAACGACTATATGGTTGAAGCAGGTGAGCGCAGTGCTCCCATGTTTGTAATGCAGCTCGTTGACATGAAGGTGGGCACGACGGCAGATGACTGTATGATGCTTGACTGGCTTAACCAGACCGAGACCGACTATATGATAGTAGCCACAAAATCGGACAAGCTCAACGCTACTCAGAAGAAGGCTCAGTACGATGAATTAAGTAACCACGAGCTTATCCGCGAGGGTACGGATATAATTGCGTTTTCCGCGCTGAAGGGCGACGGCAAAAATGAGATATGGAATGTGATAAACCGTATCGTTTGATATTAAAGGAGAGTAAATGTTAAGTTCACTTTTACGCAACGGCTTTTCGGCAGATGCACTTATAATGGTGCTGTGCAGT
>JAFQHD010000077.1 GCA_017398145.1 Clostridia bacterium | reverse complement strand
TCTCAACACCGAACTGGTAGAACTCACGGCTTCTGCCTGCCTGGGGCTTCTCGTAACGGAAGCAGTTTATCATATAATATAATTTCAGAGGAAGGGTATCAGAGCACTTGCCGTTCTCCACCAACGCTCTTGCAACAGAGGCAGTACCCTCGGGACGGAGCGTAAAACTGCGGTTTTCACGATCGGTGAAGGTATACATCTCCTTCTGTACCACGTCGGTGGTATCACCAACACCGCGCTGGAAAAGCTCGGTTGCCTCAAAGGTAGGCGTTCTTATCTCGCCGTAGCCAAAATTTGCTGCGGTATCTCTTGCTGTCTTTTCGATATATTGCCATACGGGGGTGTCAGAGGGCAGAATATCAAAGGTTCCTCTCGGTTTCTGTATCATCGGAATTCTCCTTAATTAACATTTGAATTACATTATATTTTATCACAATATATTAGGTATGTCAATTATTTCTCTATTCATTTTTGTATATTGGGATTATCGGTACGACAAAGAATATAATCAATGCTGACGTTATAAAAATCTGCCAGACGTATTAAGGTTTCAGTTGGCGGAATTCTTTCCCCATTCTCAAATTTAGAAAGTAACGCCTGTTCAATACCCGTCTTCATCTGAACTGCTATTTGCGTATAGCCCTTTGATTTTCGTAAGAGCTTCAAATTGTTTTTCATCGTTACACCTCCGTAATGACATTATGTCATATTTAATCTTGACAAATATGACAGGTTGTCATATAATAGAGGTGTCAAAAATTTATACCATTGGAGGTTTTTATGAAATTCTGTTCAAAATGCGGAAAAGAAATTCACGACGAGGCGGTTATATGTGTTTATTGCGGTTGCTCCACCGAACCCTCCGTACCAAAAAACACGCATACCCCCGAACACAACAAACTGATGTCCTTTGTAAATGAGGCGAAGAGTATTTACATCTTTGGTATACTCTCCATCGTATTGTGTCTGGGAATTGGCATTGTGTTCCAGATAATCAATATACTTAAGCTGAATAAGTATTCCGACAGACAGGTAAAAGCTCTCGTATTTCCTAAATTTGAGCTTACCGACTCCGCTGACGTTACAGCCTATGAGGACGCAAAGAAGAAGATCAAGTTAGCTTCTACCCTTACAGGTATCGGATTCGGTATCTCGATTGCGGTGATCTTCCTGTGCTTCTGGTTCGGTATAGTTATGCCTGCGTTTTATTAATATAAAGTAACATGAAATATTGTACTAAATGCGGAAAAGAGTTACTTGACGATGCAACTATTTGTATGGGATGCGGGTGCAGAACCGACGACTCCCCAAGAACAAGTAAGGCAGAGACAACCCAACTGTTAAATACACTCTCTCAACGGATACATACCAACGCTATAATCTGGATAGTTATCGGCGCTTTGCAGATAATGATCGGAATATTCTGCATCGTTGGCATACTGAATATAGTATCCGCGATAAACGATATGAAATACAGTAAGGAAATCTTAAACGATCCCACCGATATCGTAGAAAAATTTGAACCCGTTACAATGCCGATAATCGTTTCGGCATATAACCTCGTTTTCGGCGGTATTGTGGGCGTGGTAGGTTCGATATATTATTTTATTTCCATCCGAGGCTTTGTAATGGAGAACAAAGAACGTTTCTCTCTTATGTGACAAATAAATCTTTCATAACGCGAATCAAAACATAATAAAACCGAGCCTCGCGGCTCGGTTTTGTTATGTCGTTATTCAATAGTAATTGTCTTGATCTTCTGCTCAACTAAGGGCTTATCCATATAGTCGGTGTCTACAGAAGCGATCTTATCTACGACCTCAATACCGTCAACCACCTTGCCGAATGCCGCATACTGTCCGTCAAGGAAGAACGCGTCTGCGTGGCAGATGAAGAACTGGCTGGATGCAGAATCGGGAATCTGTGTTCTCGCCATAGAGATAACACCTCTCTCGTGGCGGATGGGGTTATTTACGCCGTTGATAGCAAACTCTCCCTTGATGGTCTCCTCACTTCCGCCCATACCCGTACCGGTGGGGTCGCCGCCCTGGATCATAAAGCCTGCAATAACGCGGTGGAAGATGAGGCCGTCATAGAAGCCTTCCTTTACCAGCTTTTCAAAGTTTGCTACTGTTATGGGAGCAGCCTTGGCGTCAAGCTCAAGTGTGATAACGCCGCCGTCCATCATTTCGATCTTTACCATTGTTTATTCCTCCACAAATCTTATTGTTTTAATCTTCTGCTCTGTTAAGGGCTTGTCGCTTGCGTCTGTTTCTACGCTTGCGATCTTATCAACCACATCCATACCTTCTATAACCTTACCAAAAGCCGCATATGAGCCGTCAAGATAGGTTGCATCGCCGTGGCAGATAAAGAACTGGCTGGATGCAGAGTTGGGTTCGTTGGTTCTTGCCATGGAAACTACGCCTCTCTGGTGGGAAAGGGTATTCTGTACGCCGTTGTTAAGGAACTCACCCTTGATGGTCTCCTCACTTCCGCCCATACCTGTGCCTGTGGGATCACCGCCCTGGATCATAAAGCCTGCAATAACACGGTGGAAGATGATACCGTCATAAAAGTTCTCGGAAATGAGCTTCTTGAAGTTAGCCACGGTTATGGGCGCGATATCTGCATAAAGCTCCATCTTGATAACTCCGCCGTCCTCCATAACTATCTCTACTACATCGGAGGGTGTGCCGGGATCAGACCGGGTACATGCCGCAAAGCTGAATATCATTACGCAAAGAAGCAAGATTGAAATTAACTTTTTCATTATTATAAATTTCCTTTCTTAAATATATCCTTTTTTCAAATCGGGCACTTCAGAAACAGCTTCCTGTGACAAATGACCCGATTATGGGTGGGCAACTTGCCCCTTTCTTAATATACGTTTTCGCCGCTTCCCTCAAGTGCTGTCTGAGGTATGGTCACGGGAAGCTTGTCGATAGCTTCCTTGGTCTCGGTAATAGCATAGTCGGTTTCAAAGGCAGTCATCTTTTCACCTAACTTCATAGAGATAAGCTGTGTCTTGACCTCGCTTTGCCACTTGGGAAGTCCTTCACCTGCAAAGTACATGATATGATAACCGTAATCGGTCTCAACTATATCTGTATCACCCTCGACTCTGGCATCATCAAAGAGCCAATCGTTGAAGGTCTGTACCATCTCGCCCCGGTATACGTTTTCATAGAGTGAGGAATTGTCATCGTTATATTCCTGTGCAAGCTTATCAAAGCTTTCAACGGTAGCTTCACCCTTTTTCCACGTATCAAGTACCTCCTCTGCCTTTGCCTTGGCTGCCGCTTGGTCACCGTCATAGCTTTCGGGCTTAAAGAGGATATGACGGACATTCTTTGTGGCATCGTCTGCACGGTGTGCGGGATTTGAGACCACCGTCACGGTATAGCTGCCTGCACCGTTGTCTGTCAGCTTGCAATCGCCTGCAGCTCTTCCATCCTCAAAGCACCACTCAGAAAGCTCGTTACCCTCAGAGTAGGTTGCATCAACAGTTCCTGCAAGTATCTTTTCTATTTGGGAAGAAAGCGCATCCTCTGCCATGGGAGTCGTACTTACCTTATTCTGCTCCGCCATATATACCGATACCCAGTTTTTAAAGCCCTCGACGCCCTTCTCCTCGGTTTCCGCCATAAGCTCTTCTGCCTTCTTCTTGGCTTCTGCATAGGCTACCTCGGTATCCTCAGTATTTGCTGTGCTTGCGGTAACGGTATAGGAGATGTAGTCCACCTTGCTTAAGGATTTGACATTCTCGTTATAATATGTCTCGCAATCCTCGGTG
>JAFQHD010000076.1 GCA_017398145.1 Clostridia bacterium | reverse complement strand
GCGGTGATGGAAACGGAGCCTTGCTTCTGCCTAATGTCACCTATGAATTTTCTTACGATATCAAGAAAGACCAAATCTCCATCGACTACGAGAATGAGTCCGTCCGTGATGGCACATATACATTCACCGTTGAGGATAACACACTCACGCTGATTGGCGGCGAAGGCACCGTCGGCGGCACCTACACGCTCACACGGGTGGAGGAAAATAAATAGCAAGCAGAAGGTACTTCAATTAGTTTGAGGTGCCTTTTGTTTATTTAAATTTAAAAACAATTGGAAATTCTACTCATAATTTCTGCAAAAAGTGTGATACTAACAAAGAACAAAAACAACAACTCGACCCAAGTCCTCTAACCCCTTATGTCCAACTGGGACAAACGAAAAAAAGAGGTAAAATTGGCTCAGGCGAGGTGTAATTTGAGTAAACCAACAAATCCCGAAAACCCGCATAAATACTGGGCTTTCGGCACATTTTTAGAGTAAAGAAAAGGAGTAGAAATATATGAAAGCAACAGGAATAGTTCGTAGAATAGATGATCTGGGACGTGTAGTTATCCCCAAGGAAATAAGAAGAACCATGCGTATCCGTGAGGGAGATCCTCTTGAGATATTTACCGACCGAGAGGGTGAGGTAATATTCAAAAAATATTCTCCCATCGGAGAGCTTAATACTCTTGCGGCGCAGTATGCACAGGCGATGAACCGTACCTGTACCCTCAATATCGTCATAACCGACCGTGACAGCATTATTGCCCACGCCGGTGTACCCAAAAAGGATTATCAGGACAAGCAAGTCTCAAAGGCTATTGAGGACATCATCGAGAGCCGTACTCTCTACACATATGAGGCAGGTAAGGAAAAGTTGACTATGATAGACGAGGCGACAGAGTTTTACGCCTCCGTTGTTATGCCTATCATAACCGAGGGAGATATTATCGGCTGTGTGGCGTCTCTTCAGAATGAAGCCGGTCAACGTGAGATAGATCAGGAAACCGAAAAGAAGCTTATACAGACAGCAGCGGCATTTTTGTCAAAGCAGCTTGAGTCATAAATATGCATAACAAAAACACTTGTCGAAACAGGTGTTTTTGTTATGGCGATATGTTTTATCTACGATAAAACGCGATATATTTTATAAAATAAAATGCGATATATCTTGCATTGCAAGATGCGATATATGCTCGCTTTGCTCGCATGCGAAAAGGTAGATATAAATCCTTTGTGCCCCGCAGGGCATATCGCTTGTCGCAGACAAATATCGCTCCACTTGTGGAATATCGCAAATCCCGCAAGGGATTTATATCGCAAAAGCCATCGCTTTAATAAGCGATGGCTTTTATATTAATTACTGCTTCTTACCGAAGAGGCCTGCGAAGAAACCGCCCTTTTCTTCCTTGGGTTCTTCTGCCTTGGGAGCCTCTACGGGCTTGGGAGCTTCAACGGGCTTCACTTCCTCAGCCTTAGGTGCCTCGGGAGCGGGTCTGTCGTTATTGTATCTGGGGGGACGGTTGTTGCCGTTGTTGGGACGGTTACCGCCGTTATTGTTTTTGGGACCTCTGTCGCCGCCTTGACGGGGACCGCGGTCGGGTCTGTCGCCTCTGGGAGCACGCTCACGGGGAACATAGTTCTCATGAGCAAGGTTCATTCTGCCCTTCTCGTCTGTGCCGAGGAACTTAACCTTAAAGCTGTCACCAACCTTAACGATGTCCTCAACCTTCTCAACTCTGTGGTCTGCAAGCTTGGAGATGTGTACCATACCCTCCTTACCGGGAGCAAACTCAACGAATGCGCCGATCTCGATGGTTCTGGTTACCTTACCCTCGTAAACCTGCCCTACTTCGGGCTCGAATACGATGTTCTTGATGATCTCCTGAGCCTGAAGTGCACCGTCACGGTTAACGGAAGCAATATAGATAGTACCGTCTTCCTCGATGTCGATCTTAGCACCGGTGTCGGCAACGATCTTCTGGATAACCTTACCGCCGGTACCGATGACCTCACGGATCTTATCAACGTCGATATGCATTGTGATCATCTTGGGAGCGTACTTGGAAACCTCGGGACGAGACTCGGGGATAGCCTTGAGAATGTAGTCGTCGATGATATAATCTCTGCCCTTGTGAGTTGTCTCAAGAGCGTTCTTGATTATCTCGGGGGTAAGACCGTCGATCTTTAAGTCCATCTGAATAGATGTGATACCCTTGTGAGTACCTGCAACCTTAAAGTCCATATCGCCGTAGAAGTCCTCGAGACCCTGAATGTCGATCATGGTCATCCAGCGATCACCCTCGGTGATAAGACCGCAGGAGATACCTGCAACGGGAGCCTTGATCGGAACACCTGCGTCCATAAGAGCAAGTGTGGAGCCGCAGACAGAAGCCTGAGAGGTAGAACCGTTGGAGGAAACGACCTCGGAAACAAGT
>JAFQHD010000075.1 GCA_017398145.1 Clostridia bacterium | reverse complement strand
TTCGTAGTTTCCCACTGTATTCTTCTGTCTGTACATATAGTAGGGGATATAGCCGTTGTTCTTGGCGTTGACCTGAGCAAAATCCACGCACTTGCCCACATTGGGGTCAAAGGGTGAATAAACGTTACCCTCGTCCTTAAGTATATCCGCCGCCTTCTTGACACAGAAGGTATGGTATGTAACGTTCTCGGGACGAAGCTTAAGTATCTCGTCCACCGACTTCTGGAAGCTGGCGGGGCTCTCACCGGGAAGACCTGCTATAAGGTCGGTATTGATACATTCTATGCCCGCTTCTCTTGCAATATTAAAGGCACGGTAGAACTGCTCTACGGTGTGGTTTCTGCCGATGGTCTCAAGCACCGCATCGTTTAAGGTCTGGGGGTTGATGCTGATACGGTTGACACCGTATTCCATGGCTACCCTTACCTTCTCCTCGGTGACCGTATCCGGTCTGCCCATCTCGAAGGTAAATTCCCTGACCTCATCCAAATCCGCATTCTCTCTTATAACACCTAAGAGCAGTCTCATCTGATCGGGAGTAAGGATAGAGGGGGTTCCTCCGCCTATATATATGGCGATAAGGCGTTGATCTAATTCTTTTATAAGCTTAAGAGTATGCTCCACCTCATAGAGAAGCTTGGCAAGATAATCGGGGATAAGCGAAAGCAGTCTCTTGGTGGAATATGAAACGAAGGAACAGTATGAGCATCTTGAGGGACAGAAGGGGATAGAGATATAGAGGCTGCAGGTGTTATCTCCCATCTGCTTGATTATACGGTTCTCGTTCTTTGCGATGTTACCTAAGAGAGTTGCCTTCTTGGGGCTGACAAAATACTGCTTGGTCAGTATAGCCTTCATTTCCTTAAGTCCAAGTCCGCCGTTAAGAAGGTCTCTTGCTATCTTTGCGGGACGCACTCCCGTAAGTATACCCCATGAAGGAGATATACGCAGGAATTTTTCTCCCGCCTTGAAGAGTGCCGCACCTACTGCGACCTTCTCCGTCCTTATTTTGACATTGACCTCGGAATAAGGCTCCGTATGCTCGCAGGTAACTGACTTCTTGCCTACGGTTATGGTAGCCTTGGCATAACAGCCTTGATCTGTATCCCGCTGTATAAGATCTACTACAGGTGTATTTTCGGTGGCTATCTCATCCTCGGCAAACTTAGCACCGGGAAAGAAAACCATACATAGGGTCTGCGCATAAAATCTGTTGATATTACCGTCAATATTAACTATCATTGCTGACTCCAAAAAATAATATTCGGAATGCAAAATGCAGCCTGAGGCAAAGCCTCTTGGCACTCCCTCCGGTCGAACTGCAAAATGCAAAATTATGGACGATTTTGTCCGAAAGGACAAAATCCACATTCTTATTTACCTTTTTTTCTTAATACTTCACTTTCCATAACTATGGTGATAGGTCCGTGGAGGCTTGTCACTATCTCCATATGCTCTCCGAAGGCTCCCTTGCCTACCGCAATACCTTTGTCCGAAAGAAGCTTCATGAAATGCTCGTAGAGCTCGTTTGCTCTCTCGGGCTTCTCTGCAGCCATATAGTCGGGTCGGTTGCCGTGGGCGTAGTTAGCCATAAGAGTAAAGTTGCTTATGACAAGCACCGAACCGCCTACATCCATGACCGAAAGGTTTAATTTATCCTTTTCGTCGCTGAATATTCTGAGCTTTGAAATTTTCTCCGCAAGAAGTCTTGCATCCTCCTCGGTGTCGCCCTGTGCCACACCCAAAAGGATAAGAAGTCCCTCTTTACATTCACCCGTCACCTCGCCCAAGGCGTGGCAGGCGGCATATGAAACTCTCTGTATCACAGCCTTCATGAGCCGAATCCTCTCGTTACGTCGTCTATATTGTCAATGGTCCTGAGCCTTGATACGATACTCTTGACATGCTCAAGGTTCTTTGCGTTGACCGTAAGGTTGATTATTATATCGTTACCCGAGCTCTTCTGTGTGGAAACAGATACAAGGTTTACCCTCATATCAGCCAGAGCCACGGTTATCTGT
>JAFQHD010000006.1 GCA_017398145.1 Clostridia bacterium | reverse complement strand
TTGAGATGTACGGTGCTGCAGATGCCGCAGCCGATGCCGACGTTATAGCTCTCGGCTCCGAGATAATCGCAAAGTTAGGTATAAAGGATGTGTCGCTGCACATCAACTCTATCGGATGTCCCGATTGCAGACCTAAGTACAGACAGGCTCTCTATGATTATTTCAAGGCACACGAGGACGAGCTCTGTGACACCTGTAAGCAGAGACTTGAGACCAATCCTCTGCGTATCCTTGACTGTAAGAGCCCCATATGCTCTGCTATAGGCAAGGATGCTCCCAAGTCCATCGACCACCTCTGCGAGGGCTGTGCCGATCATATGGACAAGTTAAAGAATCATCTTGACGAGATGGGTATAGAATATGAAATAGATACCAACATCGTCCGCGGTCTTGACTATTATACAAGAACCGTATTTGAGTTTATCTGTACCGCTATCGGTGCTCAGAGTACCGTTTGCGGCGGCGGCAGATACGACGGTCTTATGAAAGAGATAGGCGGTCCCCAGATGCCGGGTATCGGCTTTGCGATGGGTATTACCCGTCTTATCCTTGCTATGGAGGCCTGTGGCGCTATGCCCGAGACAAAGCATGAGCCCCTTCTCTATATTGCGCCTATGGGTGCAGCTGCTCAGTGCAAGGCGGCGGGAATCGTGGCAAAGCTCCGCCGTGAGGGTGTTTATGCCGAATATGACCTTGTGGCAAGAAGCTTAAAGGCTCAGATGAAATACGCAGATAAAATAAACGCCAAGTATACTCTTATTATCGGTGATAATGAGATAGAAAACGGCAAGGCTATACTTAAAAATATGCAGGAGTCAAGTCAGGTAGAGGTTGACTTTACCGATATGGCGGCTCTCTGTGAAGCTATGAAATGAGGTAGGAAAGATGGCAGAAATTTTTACAAGTGCAGATAAAAGAACCAAATACTGCGGAGAGTTCCGTAGCTCTGATATAGGACAAAGAGTAGTAGTCAACGGTTGGGTACAGCGTCAGCGTGACCTCGGCGGTCTTATCTTTATCGACCTCCGTGACCGCACAGGCGTTGTTCAGCTTGCCTTTGACGATGCGACCGACAAGGCTATATTCGATACAGCCTTCGGTATCAGAAGCGAGTGGGTGCTTGCCGTAAAGGGTGTTGTAAGACAGAGAAGCTCTGTAAACAAGAACATTCCCACAGGTGAGATCGAGATCGCGGTAGACGAGCTCAAGGTACTGGGTGTTGCACAGACTCCTCCCTTTGAGGTTGGAGACAACTCAAATGTTGGTGAGGAGACCGCGCTTAAGTACCGTTATATCGACCTTCGCCGTCCCCAGATGCAGAAGAATATTATTATGCGTCACAATATCGCAAGGGTTGCCCGTGAGTATTACTATGAAAACGGCTTCCTTGAGATCGAGACTCCTATGATGATCAAGTCCACTCCCGAGGGTGCACGTGACTATCTCGTTCCCTCCAGAGTTCACAAGGGCAGCTTCTATGCGCTTCCTCAGTCTCCCCAGATCTACAAGCAGCTTCTTATGCTCTCCGGCTACGACAGATACATCCAGCTCGCCCGTTGCTTCCGTGACGAGGACCTTCGTGCTGACCGTCAGCCCGAGTTTACACAGATAGATTTAGAGATGTCCTTTGCTACACAGGAGGACATTATGGAGATGAACGAGGGATTTATCAAGAGACTCTTTAAGGAAGTTCTTGACGTTGATATCCCCACACCTATGCCCCGTCTTACCTTTGCCGAGGCTATGAACCGCTTCGGTTCGGATAAGCCTGATACCCGTTTCGCAATGGAGATAACCGACATTTCTGATCTTGTAGCTGACTGTGGCTTCGGTGTGTTCTCGGGTGCTGTTCAGGGCGGCGGCAGCGTAAGATGTATCGTTGCAAAGAACGCAGTTTCCACCCTTACCCGTAAGGAGATAGACAAGCTCACCGAGCAGGCTAAGGGCATCGGCGCCAAAGGCCTTGCATTTATCAGATATGCTGAGGATACTCCCAACTGCTCCTTTGCCAAGTTTATGACCGAGGACGAAATGGCAGCTATCCTTGATAGAATTGATTGTCAGAAGGGTGACGTTGCCCTATTCGTTGCAGACAAGAACAAGGTAGTTCTTCCCGTTCTCGGTGCACTTCGTCAGACTGTTGCAAAGAAGCTTGACATCATCCCCGAGGGTTACAACTTCCTCTGGATCACCGAGTTCCCCTTCTTCGAGTGGAACGAGGATACACAGCATTGGGATGCTATGCACCACCCCTTCACTATGCCTATGGAGGAGTGCCTGCCTAACCTTACAAGCGATCCCGGCTCTGTACGTGCAAAGGCTTACGATATGGTGCTTAACGGTACCGAGCTGCTTTCCGGTTCTATCCGTATCACCGACTACGAGCTACAGCAGAAGATGTTTGAGGCTCTCGGCATGACCGAGGAAGAGATAGATGCAAAGTTCGGCTTCCTTGTTGATGCCTACAAGTACGGCGCACCTCCTCACGGCGGCTCCGGTATGGGTCTTGACAGACTTTCTATGATCATGTGTGACGCACCCAGTCTTCGTGACGTTGTGGCATTCCCCAAGATCCAGAACGCATCCGAGCCTATGTCTCAGTGTCCTGCTCCCGTAAACACAGCAGACCTTGACGAGCTGGGCATCGCGGTAAAGCCTACAGAAGAAAAGTAAATTATATTAATGCAGAATGCAGAGTGCAGAATGCAGAATTGAGGAAGAAAATAGTGTCTTTAAGACACTATTTTCCACCATAATTTTACATTTTACATTTTGTGTTTTTGGAGATATATTATGCCTACAGCTAAAAAACCTACAGTTCGCCTTCCCGGTGACTTATATCTTAAGTTTTCCCAGACCACCACAAAGGAGTTAGAGAGATGTCTTCTTAACGGCGCTACCCGTGAGGAGAAGATATTCTACCGCAAGCTGCTTAATCTCAAATTACAGCTTGAACAGGAGAAGGTAATAGGAGAGCTTCTGTTATGAAGCCAAAGTATACCATATTTGCAGGCGTCAACGGCGCAGGCAAGACAAGTTTGTCCCAGATACTGCGTAAATACGAAAATCTGGGCGAGCGTATAAACGTTGACGAGATAGTGGCAAGCGAGGGAAGTTGGCAGGACAGCCTTTTGCAGATCAAGGCAAGCCGTCAGGCAATGACCATGATGGCGGACTGCCTTAAGAGAGGTGTTACCTTTCATCAGGAGACCACTCTTGCAAGCTCTACCATACTTCGTCAGGTAAAAAAGGCAAGAGAAGCGGGTTATGTCATTCAGCTCTACTATGTGGGAGTTGAGAATCTGCAGACTGCAGTCCGCCGAGTACATCACCGTGTGGAGAAGGGCGGCCACGGTGTTGATGAGAAGCTGATACAGCAGCGCTTTGAGAGACTGCCCGAAACACTTCGTAATATACTGCCCTTGGTGGATTATGCGTTTTTCTACGATAACACCGTCAAGTTCAAGCAGATAGCACACGTAAAGAAAAACATACTGGTAGACTATGATTTTGATCTCCCCGTATGGTTCTGGGAGATAATCGCCCGAAATGATGTACAACTGAGAAAATAGTCGGGCAGGTATGCCCGACTATTTTTGATGAATTGATGGCTTTGCCATCATGAATTGTTTTCAACATGAATTGAAATCTCGATTTCATGAATTGACAACTTCGTTGTCATTAAGGAAAATTTTCGCTTTAACGAAAATCAATTATAATTGAATTAGTTTTCGGCTTGCCGAAAAGCTTCCTTAATGCACCAATGGTGCAATTCATGACGCATCGCGTCAATTCATGTGCCATAAGGCACAATTCATGAATACGAAGTATTCAATTCATCCCTTTATATCCCACTTATAAACAACAAAACTAAAACCAAGAGCAGCTCATCGTCTGCGTGGCTGTTGAGAAGCAGGACTATAAGTCCGCCTAAGATAATATCGTCTAAGGCAAAGGATGATCCGTCACGGCGTGTAAAAATAGAGGATACGGTATTCGTTTCTTTCTTTTCTTCCTTTTCCGGCTTTTGCTCACAGACCTCTTTTTTGTCGCAGACCTCACACTTATCGCAAGGGGTTTCTCTCGGAGTGTCAAAGGCGTTGCCCTTGTAGTTAGGGGGCAGGATATCCCCCGGAGGATAGCTTCTCTGATACATTTAATCCCCCCGTTTAAACAGATTTGCCGAGCCTGTCAGCTCAAGGATGCTGAGCAGTCCTAAGAGCTTATCCGCCTTGTCGCGGCGGTCGGCATTGAGGTAAGGTTTAAGGGCTGAGATAAGTCTTGCGCGGTTTCTTGCATCTTCATTCTGCGGTATCTTAGGAAGTGCAGGTGCTTCATTCTTTTCATCTTTTTCCTTTGTTGCTCCCGATACAGCCCCGGATATAGTCTTCATAGCCTCGGGATCGGACAGTATTCCCGACAGCTTGCTCATTACCTCGGGATTGGACATAACTCCCGACAGAAGAGCGGAAAGGTCGTTATTTTCCATTTTTCTTTTCTCCCGTTTTCAGTTTTTTGAGCAGCTCGGGGTCGATGCGCCCGGACATATTTTTTATATCATTCTCGCTCAGACCTTGTAGCTTTTTCTGCATCTCCTCGGGTGAGCCTATAAGACTTTTTATATATCCGGGATCCACACCCAGAAGATCGGATATAGCGGATATCTTATCCGACAGTTCCCTTGGGTCCATGCTTGAAAGCTGAGATAAAAGTTTGGGATCAATATTCATTTCCATCGCCTCGCATATATATTTACTATCAATATATGTTTATAACAGATAAAGGGTTACTATGAGAATAATTGTTTTTTCGGATTCGCACAATAATGACAGCAATATGAGAAGGGCTTTGGAGCTCAACCGATGCCGCTTTGACCTGTGTATACATTTAGGTGACGGATGCCGGGAGTTTGTGCTTCTTTCCGAGGAATACACGGATATCCCCTTTGTTACCGTTGACGGTAACGGTGAGGATTTTTTCGGCAGTAAGAGGGTATCCGAAACGGTCCTTGACCTTGACGGGAAAAGGATATTTGTTACTCACGGTCATAGATATAATGTTAAGTTTGGCACCACGGCTCTTGAATACCGTGCCGTGGAAAAGGAATGTAATATAGTTCTTTACGGACATACTCATATCCCCGACAACAGATATCTTCCAGATATAATGGGCAGAGCGTTGTATGTTTTCAACCCCGGCAGTATCTCAAGACCGCCCTTCGGACACAAGCCGAGCTTCGGTGTTATCGAGATAACAAAAGCGGGAATTTCGCTGAACAACGCGGAGGTATAATATGTATATATACAATCCAAAAAGAGAGACCAAGGCGCATATAGTACTGCCCCTGTTTTTTATAATGATCAGCGTTGCCGCTATGACCTGTTCTCAGGTGAGCCTTATCCCCGACTTTATAACTCAGGCTTTAGCGGTGGTAAGCATTGCATTGGCGATACATATCATTACCCGTTATTCTCTCACCGACCACACCTACGAGGCAGACTCGGAAAAAAGGATATTTAATGTAAGAAAGGTCACGGGCAAACGTATAAGCCATGCTGCTGCCATCGAGTACGGCGACATAACAGCCGTGGATAAAAAGGGAAAGGGCTATTCTCTGAAAGAAAAATACGGCAAGAGCTATAAGGTTTATAATTTCTGCAATAATGTTTTTCCCCGTGAGGCATACTGTATCGTATGCAGCATTGCGGGGGATGATGTTGCGGTAATAATAGAAGCAGACAAAACACTGTTAGAGATTCTTGAGAGGAGATAATTATGGATATCAAGGAAATTCTTTCAAAGGTAGATCACACCTTGCTTGCTCCCGATGCAACCTGGGAGGACATTAAGACAATTTTAGACGATGCAATGAAATACGAAACGGCATCCGCCTGTATTCCCGCAAGCTACGTTAAGGCAGCCAAGGAATATTGCGGCGACAGCTTGGCAATATGCACCGTTATCGGTTTCCCCACCGGCTATTCAACCACCTCTGTGAAGGTTGCAGAGGCTACAGATGCGGTGGCAAACGGTGCAGACGAGATAGATATGGTCATCAATATCGGTTGGGCTAAGGAAGGCTCTTTTGACCTTATTCTTGAGGAGATCAAGGCGATAAAGTCTGCTTGCAACGGCAAGCTCTTAAAGGTAATTATTGAAACCTGCCTTCTCACCGATGAAGAAAAGGCAGAGATGTGCCGTGTGGTGAACCGTTCGGGTGCTGACTACATCAAGACCTCTACGGGCTTTTCCAAGGCAGGTGCCACCTTCCGTGACGTGGAGATATTTGCCGCAAACGTGGCAGATCACGTAAAGATAAAGGCTGCGGGCGGAATCTCATCCATTGAGGATGCAGAAAAGTTCATTGAGTTGGGAGCTGACCGTCTCGGTACTTCCAGAATTATAAAAATAGTTAAAAACACCGACACAGGTGTAGGCTACTGATATGAAAAGAATATTTCTTATTGTCCTTGACAGCTTTGGTATAGGGCATGCACCCGATGCCGAGAATTTTGGGGACGAGGGCTCAAACACCCTTGAGGCAATAAAAAATTCAGCCTTATTTAAGGCTGACAATATGGCAAGTCTGGGGCTCTTTAATATAGATAAAAACGGCGGCAGCCTTGATACTGTAGGTGCTTACGGCAGACTGCAGGAGCGCTCAAGAGGTAAGGACACCACCATAGGTCATTGGGAGATCGCGGGTATCGTGTCGGACACACCTCTGCCTACCTATCCTGAGGGGTTTGACGCTGAGATGTTAGAGGAGTTTGGGAGAAAATGCGGAAGAAAAATTCTCTGCAATAAGCCTTATTCGGGTACACAGGTAATTCTTGACTACGGTAGGGAGCATATGGAGACAGGTGCGCTGATCGTCTATACCTCTGCAGACAGCGTTTTTCAGATAGCGGCTCACGAGGATATTGTTCCGATTGAACAGCTCTACGAATACTGTGAGATCGCAAGAAAAATGTTCAGGGTAGGCAGAGTTATTGCCAGACCCTTTGTAGGAAAATATCCCGACTTTACCCGTACCGCCAACCGACATGATTTTTCAATAGCTCCGCCGAAAAATACTATGCTTGATTTTCTGCATGAGGCAGGTTATGACACTCCCTCGGTGGGTAAGATATACGATATCTTTGACGGTAAGGGTGTTTCCAAACGAAACGCCATAAAATCTAATGCCGAGGGTATGGAAAAAGCTCTTGAATATCTTGAGGAGGATTTCAAGGGGTTATGCTTTATCAATTTAGTTGACTTTGACTCCCTCTGGGGACACCGTAACGACGTAGAGGGCTACGCCAAGGGTATAGCTGAGTTTGATGCTTGGCTTCCCGCTTTTACCGAAAAAATGAGGGATGATGATATGCTTATCATCACCGCCGACCACGGCTGTGACCCCTCTACACCCTCAACCGATCATAGCCGAGAGGACGTTCCTCTGCTTATATACGGAAAGAATATAAAAAACGTGAATTTAGCTACAAGAAACGGCTTCTGCGATATTGCAAAAACCATATGTGATATCTTTGAGGTTGAAAATGACCTTGTCGGAATTTCATTTAAGGATATAATACTATGAAAATAGAACTTGTTACTAAAGCATATGAAGCAATGAAGCATTCCTACAGCCCCTATTCGGGATTTCGTGTAGGTGCGGCACTGCTCACAAAGGACTCAAAGATATACACAGGCTGCAATATAGAAAATTCTGCCTTTTCGCCTACCTGCTGTGCTGAGCGTACTGCGTTTTTTAAAGCGGTAAGCGAGGGAGAGAAGGATTTTAAGGCGATAGCTATTGTAGGCGGCAAGGGTGGAGAGATAACAGATTTTTGTTACCCCTGCGGTGTCTGCCGTCAGGTAATGGCAGAGTTCTGCGACGGAGATTTTGAGATAATCACAACAGATGCAAAGGAGATAAAAAGCCATACCTTAAAAGAGCTTTTACCCGAGAGCTTCAAGATATAAAAATCGGACAGAGTTATCTGTCCGATTCCAGCGTGTCGATAAAGCTATCGACACGCTGACAGACTTCGAAAAAGGAAGGTAGGTTTTCGTGAAAAGGGTCCGTAGGCGTACTAAGTACGGTAGTGACCCTTTTCGCGGAAAAGTGTGAAAAAGTGGCGGAAACTCGATGTTTTCGCCACTTTTGAATACTTATCAATT
>JAFQHD010000074.1 GCA_017398145.1 Clostridia bacterium | reverse complement strand
TGATAAGCATTCAAAGGTGGCATAAACATCGAGTTTATGCCACCTTTTCACACTTTTCCGCGAAAAGGGTCACTACTGTACTTAGTACACCTACGGACCCTTTTCACGAAAACGGTGGGGTTCCCCGAAACGAGCTTGCCGAGTTTTGGGGGTTCACACCTACCTTCCCTTTTCGAAGTCTGACAGCGTGTCGATAGGTTTATCGACACACTGTAATGATCCCGAAGCATAGACTTCGGGATCATTTGTTAGAAACAGATATTTTCATATACCCTTATTCTTTCCGGGGTAGGGGTGGCGACAGACAGGGAATAAAGCTTACCGCCGATATTTTTCTCATAGCTTCGGTATCCGCCGTCGGCTGTGTCAGCATCACGGGGGATAAACCGTCGGGAGTGAGAAGCCTTAAAAAGTGCTTCCTTGGCTGTCCATGTGTTTACGAAGAATTTCTGCTTTTCTTCATCCGTTAAAGACAGGTATCTTTCGTATTCTCTGTCGGTCATTATACGTTTTGGCATACTTTCACGGCAGAGGGCACCCATGTCCTCGATATCTATACCCACGGGGGCACGGGATACTGCCACTGCAAGCGCACCCTTAGAGTGTGACAGTGAAAACTCCACGCCCTCGGTCATATATCTGCCGCCTTTGTCCTTTTCAAACTCAAGCTCTTCTGCTTTTATTCCGAAGCTTCGCATAAGACCGTATTCAAGAAGCTTCCAGACGTAATATTTTTCCCGCTTTACACGGTCGTTTGAAACGCCGTCTATATCCCTCTGACGGACGGAACAGGCAAGAGGCTCACCTATATCTCTGTCGGGCAGTTTTGCTAAATATATATCCACTACGGGCATATTCCGAAACATAGCCCGTACTCTGTCAGCCTGCTCACAGGAGGGCTTACCCGAGATAGCTTCATTGGCAAAATGCTCGCAGTTATTATAGATGATGTTATAGCCCCGCATACCGAGTTTAGATCTTGCGAATTCTACCGCCTCGTCTGGTGTGCGGTGGTCTTTTTTTTCCTCGGGGTCAAATTCGGCAACCTCAAGCTCTCCTCCCGAAAGAAAGGTGTCGATATCGGTGGAAAGCACCTCTACCTCGCTGTTGTGAAGCAGCGGCCGCTGTGACGGAGCAAGCCCGAAGGCTATGACCTCGTCACGGGATACGTATATTCCGAAATGGTATATGCTTCCCGAAGCAACACGGATCATATCCCCGTATTCGGGCTCTCTTTTTATCCATTTCATGCTTCAAGCTTTTTTTCGATATAATCGACTACGTCTCCTACAGTCTTGAAATCTGCAAATCCCACGTCGTCAAAGCGGATGTTAAAGAATTCCTCTATGGCTATGACCACGTACAGAACTCCCACCGAGGAAAGCCCCAGGTCGTTCACAAGAGAAGCGTTTTCGTTTAATGCTTTCTCGTTTATTTCCGAGGGCATAGCCATCTTCATTACGTCGGTGAGCTTTTCGATTATATCATTTCTTGACATTGCCATTTAAGTTCCTCGCAATCTTCATCGCAGGTGTACGCACAAAGTCGGTATCACGGATGATAAGCTTATTTATTCTTTCAAAGGAGGGCAGGGTATTATTTATTCTGTCAACCTCTGCCTTTATGTGACCGTAGATATCCTCGATACCCGAAGCCTTTATTTTTGTCATTCTGGGAAGGACCTCTAACACTAACCTGCCGTTGTCATCGTCAAAAACAAGGCAGTCCTGAACTGTATCTATAGCGCAGAACTTTACCTCAAGCTCTGCGGGAGAAACATTTTCTCCTGTGGGGAGAACGATTATTTCCTTTGTTCTGCCCGTGATATATAGGAATCCCTCATCATCGATACGGACAAGGTCGCCTGTTTTAAAATATCCGTCCTCGTAGGCGATATCGTTGTCCTCGGGTATAACGTATCCGTCCATCATATTGATGCCCTTTAGCCACAGCTCACCGTCAACTATCTTATACTCCATACCGTCGTATATAAGTCCTACCGACTCGGGCTTGTTCAGCGCCTCGGGGTTACCGCTGACGAGGTTTGCCGACTCGGTAAGTCCGTAGCCGGGCAGGAGTGTAACGCCTAACTTGTCATACTCTGTTACCAGATAGGGAGCAACGGGAGCCGCACCGCAGATAATAGTCTTTAGGTCGGGCCCCCACATGTTTCTGCCGAACTGGGCGCTGAGATTCAGCGCCATCTCTGCAAGGGCGGGAACCAACACCATGATGGTGGGCTTGAATACCGCCACATCTCGGAACATATCCTTGTTGTTGCGGCATATGTAAAGCGCGCTTCCCGTATAGAGGCTTGTCATCAGATTACGGATAAGACCGAAGACGTGGGTCAGGGGAAGCACCAGCAGATATCTCTGTTCAAATATCTCCTTGATGCCGTAGCAGCCGTTACGGGTGCCTGCTATGACAGCCCTCTGGCTGAGCTTTGCTCCCTTACTCTTGCCTGTAGTACCGCCTGTGAAGAGTATGGCGGCAGGGGCTTCGGAGGGAACGGGAACGGCGGGGGTCTTTTCCTCGCTTAAAGCCGAGGAGGGTATAAGAGCCACCGCGGGATTCTTTTCACGGAGCACCTTGACTTTTTCCTCAAGGGACTCATCGTATACGACAGCCTTCATACCGAATTTTGACGCAATGCCGAATACAGTCATCTCATCAAGGTGTGTAGGCATAAGCACGGCGGGAGTGCCGAAGGTAGCCGCCGCAAGATACGCCTTGACAAATCCGTAGGAGTTGGGACAGAGGATGCCGATAAGCGAGCCGGGAAGAGCTGCGTTCTCCTTAAGAACGGTTCTGAAGCCGCAAACGTCTTTGTCAAGCTTATTATACGTATAGCTCTCAGAGTCAACTATGGCAATATTATCACCGTAGGCTGACACGCAGTGCGCCCACATAGAGGTGATGTTGGGAAAATCAACTATTTTTGAAAAGGTATCTTCGTCGGTATATTTTTTAAACTTCTCGTTCATCTGCTTCATCCTTTCGTTTCTGCTTATGTATTAGAAGGGATTCGTAGTAGTCTCTTAATTTTTCTTCCTTTTCTCTCAGAAGCTCGGTTACCATATTCAGCTCCTGTACGTTTGGCATTTTCCCCAACATTTCAATGGGGCTGAGTGCTTCTCCGATCACGATATGCTGACGGTGATACCATTTTTCGTTTTTGACGATATACATGGGCAGAATTGGTACGCCTGCCTTGTGAGCCATAATAACGGCTCCGGATTTAAATGCAAGCAGAGGCTCTGTGGAGGACTCTCTGTTGACCCTTCCCTCGGGGAAGATAACTACGGCCTTACCTTCTTCAAGGCAGCCTACCACCTGACGGAAGGACGACATGCTGAAATTATCCTTGTCTACTATGATACAGTGCATCAAGGTAAACAGACCTTTTTTTATCGGATTGCTGAAAATATCCTTGGTAGCAAGGCTGTGCAGGCGTCGGAAGGGAAAGGTCAGCTGTACCGTTATGGGGTCTATAAAGGTGGGATGGTTGGATATGACCATAAGTCCGCCCTTGGTTTTCGGCTTGCCGAAGGGGTAGTGAAGCTTCGGTCTCATCCAGATAAGGGCGGGTAGAATGCCCGTTATCTTGACGAAGTCATAGCAGAAATTATAAAAAGGCGGGTTTTTCTTCTTTTTTTGATTTTGGCTCAAAGCCTTTCTCCTTTTAATAAAATATAATATAACATTATACTACAAAAAATGTAAAATATCAATACCGGGATTAAGAGATAGTTCATTCTTGAAGATCAATCAAAATATCCCTTATAGGTTATCTTCAGATCACTTTCGGGGAAAAGAAATGAATACAGATCTGTAAAATAATCATCGGTCATGCTGGCGATATAATCAACGACTATCTGATTCGGCTCGGTCTGTTCGTAGGGAATATCACGGTTATAATGAGCCGTGTTTACATAGTCTATATGATGGGTAAATACGGGTGAAGCCTTATCACACGATACAAGGTCGGCTAAAAGCCTTTCGTACATACGCTCCATCATGGGCTGTACGGTGTTTTCAAGCTCACTTCTTACCGAATCCTTTTTATATATCAGCTGATAATTATCTGCTTTTGCCTTTTTAAGAGCCTCAAAATGCTCATTATCCATTTTGATATAAGGCTTGCCGTAGCTGTTTTCTATGATGTTGACCATAAGGTTGTTTATTATTTCGGCGTTATATGTACCGATGGCGCAGTCATCGTATGAATCGGTCTTAAGAAGCCCCGCCTTTTCGGCATCCTGTCGGTCCTTGCCGAGATATGCGATTATATCGGATATACGCATAACACACCCCTCAAGGGTAGAGGGGACGAGCTTGCGAACATTCTTTTTGTCAAGGTAACACCCCTCTATCTGTCTGTCAAAAGTATCAAAGCTTACAAGTGGGGAAGGGTAATATTCGCATAGCTCCATCTCGCCGTCGTGGGAGGCAATGCCGCTTAAGGTCTGTAAGGAAATATTATAGGGGAATATCTTGTCAAGCACTCTGACCGAATGTATATTGTGGCTGAAACGTCTGCCCGTATGAGCAAAGAACAGCCCGTCTAAATATTCCTCGCCTGCGTGACCGAAGGGGGTATGTCCGATATCGTGACCCAGAGCTATTGCCTCTATCAGGTCAAGGTTAAGTCCCAGAGCCTTGCCGATGGTACGCGCTATGCGCGATACGAGCTGAACGTGCAGAGCCCGCCTTGTTATATCGTCGTTTCTGAAGAAGGAAAACACCTGTGTCTTGTCGGTATAGCGGTTGTAGTAGGGACAATGGATTATCTTGTCTATATCACGTATAAAGGCGGTACGGATAACGCTTGCATTGTCCTTGTCACAGTTACGTCGGATAACTTTATTTTCGTCAAACGCCACCCTCGGCAGAGAGCCGTTTTCTCTGTCCGAGCTTATTTTTCCGGATATCTCGTCGGATAATCTTTCGTATTTGAGCATCACATCACCTCGTTTTATATATTATATCACATATCCTCTTTCTTCTCAATAGGTAGTTGGTAATACTTTAAATTTTCAAAATAGGAAAATATAGTTGTAAAAAACAAACAAAAACCTCATTAAAAGTTCAAACAATGTTGACAAATTGTACATAATATAGTATCATTATAACAAGAATTTATTTATGGAGGTCAAACTATGAAGCTTTCTCAACGGATAATAAGCATTATGATCTGTACGTTAATGCTGTTATCATCTATCCCCACTGTTTTGTTAGCAAATGAAGCTGACAGCTACTATTCGACGGCTCCCGTTGAGCCTGCAGAATCAGCATTGGATCTTGCGAATATCAATGTTGACGATTATATCGACAAGTATTACATAAAGCCGGGCGCAATATCCGAATACGGCTATATGGAAATGGAGACCTATGACGAGAACGGCAATAAGATCGAAAGAGAAATGGCTGCCCACAGCCTCAATGCAAGAGAGCTTGCGGCTGCCAACGCTACGGCAGCTCCTTCACGGTATGACAGCCGTGAGGTGAAGAATGCCGCAGGCGCTTCGATCATCACTCCCGTCAAGGACCAGGGTGCTGCAGGCAGCTGCTGGGCGCAGGCTGCAACAGCTGCGGCAGAAACGGCGTATATGCGTAACAACGCAGTTACAGACATAGATTTTGCCGACGGTCACCTTGCATACTTTGGTAACCGTACCAAAAATCCCGATCCCACCGACCCGGGTTATATGGACGGATATAATGCAGCGGATCCATATAATTACGGCGGTAACAACTACGTTTCAGGTGCGGCATTCGGAAGATGGTCGGGTCCCGAGCTTGAGGAATACGCTCCCGACCCCGATTGGGACGGACCCTATCACGGCTATGCTTATAACGAAACAAACCGTTTCGTATCCGAGCAGCATATGATAACGAACGTTCATCTCGACGGTCACAACATCGCTACGATGAAGGCATATCTTCAGATATACGGATGTCTGGCAATTACCTATTATTCGGTAAAGACAGCATACCGTTTCGGAGAATATACAACACATTATCAGGATCAGTTCCCTCAGCTCAACCACGAGGTACTTGTAGTCGGTTGGGATGATACTATCCCTCAGTCCGCATTTGTTAAAAGCCCTCCCGGCCCGGGCGCTTGGCTTGTTAAAAACTCCTGGGGCACAGATTGGGGCGACGAGGGCTACTTCTGGCTTTCCTACTATGATGTTTCTCTTAACCACGCGTGGGTTATGGATTTTGAACCTACGGATGTTGTAGATAACAACTATACCTACGATCCATCCTGGGCAGAAGGTGCTATGTTCTTAGGCTTGAACGGAGCTATAGCTTTCGGTAATACGGTAACTACCGCAAATACCTTCTACGCAAAGGGCAACGAGCTTCTTACTCAGGTTGGCGTATATACCTTGGATGCAAGATCACGCCTGACGGTCAAGATATACGTTGACAATCCCGTAAACGACCCCTTCAAGGGACGTTTGGTTTCTGCCGTTACCGAGGAAGTTTCTGGTGAAGGCTACAGAACGATACGTCTCAAGGATCACGTGGTTCTTACTCCCGGGCAGAGATTTACGGTAGTGCTGGAAAACACCTCCTTAACAAGCGACAGACCGCTTGCTGCAAGTGAGGACGTACAGTTTTCAAAGGCACGCTCCGGTCAGAGCTACTATCTGCTCAGAGTATCGGATACCAGTTATGTCTGGTATGAAAATGAGGGCAATTTCTTTATCAAGGCATTTACCAAGGACCTTGATCCTCAAGACAAATCCGCGCTTCAGGCTCAGTACAATACAGCTGTTGCTTACGGTTATCCCGAGGATAATATTTATCTTACGAACGCAAAGGCTGTTCTTGAAGATCCCGATGCTTGTAAGCAGGATATTCAGAACGCATACAACCGTCTCGGTCATCAGAACAATTATTACGGTGTCAAGGTATCCTTTGATCCCGTACTGGATGCAGAGGCACCCGATCCCATCGTCAGCGCAACGGGCAACGTTATAGAAATCCCCGACGTAACTCCCGAATATGACGGTTGGGCATTTATCGGTTGGAGTGAATCGGGAAATGCAGGAACACATATATTTACTCAGGGTAAGAAATATATAGTTCCGGGAGAGATAACTCTCAAGGCTGTATGGATCCGTTCGGATGAGGACGGCTTATATCCCACAGGCGGTAACTACGCGGTATATTACAATGCCAACGGCGGTAAGTGGGAAAAGTGGAAGACTGTACAGAGTATTAAGAGTCCCACTACCCACGGTCTTATGAGGTTCGCTTCAGTATTTGAATTCCCTCAGGATATCAGAAGTATTTCCCGTGAGGGATACCGTCTCCAGACAGACCGTGACGATATGACGGTACCCGAATTCTGGACCGGTAACGGCAAGGGTGCGACCACTTACGGTGATCACGATGCCAACAACGGCTACGAATACGTTATCTATCCCAATGCCTATAAGGACAGTGTGTTTATGGTAGATACCGACCGTGTTCCTTACGGCGAGAACATCTTTGTATATGCCGCTTGGGATCCGATCGTCACCTATGATCTTAATAACAATACCGGTATAATGGTTCAGGACTTCAACTATATTACCGACGGTGACGGCTATACTGTGCTTGGCCCCGGCGACTATACCGAATATGCCGATGCCAACGGAAATCTCCGCAAAAACAAGGAGTGTTACACAGGCTTGGCATCTATTCCCACAGGTGCAGAGCAAACTCTTGCAGGCTGGAACACCGAGTCTGACGGCAGCGGTATGTTCTATGCTATTGGCGAAGAATATGACGTAACCGAACCTCTTACCCTTTACGCAATGTGGGGTGAGGCAGAGCACGTACACAAGTATACAGCTACCGAGAGTCCTGCTACCTGTACAGAGGATGGTGTTATAACCTATACCTGTAAGTGCGGTGACAGCTACACAGAAGTAATTCCCGCAATCGGTCACAGCTATGACGAAGGCAGTACCACAACTGTTCCTACATGTACCGAGGACGGAGTCAAGACCTTTACCTGTGCAAACTGTGGAGATACATATACCGAAGCTATTGCAGCTCTCGGTCACGTATGGAAGGATTGGGTCGTAACCAAGGAAGCAACCGAGACAGAAGCAGGCGTTGAAACAAGAGAATGCCGTCGCGGCTGCGGAGCTACCGAAACAAGAGAGATCCCCAAACTCTCCACCGATCCGGCTATAGTTGATGTAAATAACTATACAATTACTCTTGATAACATTACAGACATCAAGGAAATAAGATTTGCAATAGGAACCTATACAACAGGTTCCGAGATAAAGGCAGCAGAGCGTAACGTTACTCTTGATGCCGCAACGGTTGCTAAGTATACCGCTGACGGTATATTTACCTACGATCTGCCCTGGATGGGAAGTTACACCTTCTGGGTAAGAACAAACGACGGTACAGGCTACTTCCTCTATGCAGATGTTAATGATATCACACCTTATGTAGAATCCTACGGTGTTAAGCTCACCATTAAGGACTATGCGGATAATTATAAGGATATATGGATCGCAGAGGGTATATTTGGCAGTTATAATGAGATCAAGCCCTTCACAGGCTTCAAGTATCAGGCATCCAAAAACAAGCTTGACCTGTATGCAAAGACCACCCACGATTTCAGCTATACTCTTACTAACCCCGGTCCTTATACCATTCTTATCAGATACAATGACGGTAGTTTTGATTTAATTCATCACGATATTACAGTTGACTACCCCGAGTTCAGTGAAAACGGACTTCAGCTGACAGTATCTAATATTCCCGATATCAAGATCATCCGTACCGCATATGGTCATTATACCTCTGTAGGCGATATCAAGAAGGCCGCAGACGTTCGTAACTTCTCCAACAAGAGTGATATTAAGAACGCAGAGTCTTATATGATCCAGTACAGAGAAGAGGGTGAGGTAACTGTAGTAGTTGAATTTAACAACGGCTACAAACACTTCTACTATTACAACGTAGCAAAGAAGGTTCCTGCATTCGTTCAGGACGGCAACAAGATCACGATAGGCGAGCTTGACGATCTCTATATCGTAAGATATGCTCCCGGTAAGTATACAACTGCTAACGCTATCAAGGCTGCAGAAGGATCCAAGTATCTTAAGAGCGCTGATATCGTTGACGGACTGCTTACGGTAGAGCTTGACCGTGCAGGACGCTGGAGCTTCATGGTACAGTATAACGACGAGTCCTATAACTTCTATCTTATAGAACTTACCGAGGACGATCTTCCTAAGTGCGCTCACGAGTGGGGCGAATGGGTAGTTACAACTCCCGCAACCGAGGAAGCAGAAGGCGTTGAAACAAGGACCTGTACACTTTGCGGTGAGACAGAGACAAGAGCTATCCCCAAGATAGAGGTAGCAGAGTCTACCGCAACAAACGTAAAGCTTTCAAGTGCCTTTACCGATAATATGATACTTCAGCGCGACGAGGCCCTGTCTGTATGGGGCTTTGCAGATGCAAACAGCGGTGACGTTGTGGTTGAGCTTGACGGTAAGAGAGCGTCCGCTCCCGTTGATGCCGAGGGTAACTGGAAGGTTACCTTCCCTGACACATTCGATTACAATACCGAGCCTCAGGATCTGACAATAACCTCTGCTGACGGTGAGACGGTTATCAAGGATGTTCTTATCGGTGACGTATACTATATCATCGGTCAGTCAAACGTTCTTTACAGCTTAGGCGAGCAGATCTTTGACCTCACCCTTAACGGCAGGGGCAACGAGCTTGCTTACGACTTTGACGATAACCGCGATATGCGTTTCTTCCGTATATCCAGCTACGATTATCAGAGTGCTACAGGCACTATGGCACAGGGCACACCTACACTCTATGATGACGTATACAACGGCAGAGTATGGCAGAAGCCCTCTGACGTAGGCGCGGCACTCAGTAAATATCAGCAGCCTTCCGATATATACTATCTCTTCCGTGAGGAGATGGGTAAGGAGGTATTCTCAGCTCTGGGTTACCTTTTTGCATACAATATGACCAACAAGAGTGAGGTTCCCGTTGGTGTTATCGAGATAGACGCAACAGGACTTCCCATAGCTTGCTTTGCTCCAAACGAGCTGGCGGAAAAGTGGGGACACGAGATCTACGATGAGGCAACCGGTACTTATTACTTTGGTTATAACGGTCTTATCAACCCCGCAATGAAGACCAGATTTGTCTATAACCAGATGATCAATCCCTTAAAGAACTTCTCCTGTGCAGGTATCCTCTGGTATCAGGGCGAGTCTGACTGGTATAACTCAAAGCTGACCTACGGCAAGGATTACTACAGCTTCAGCGATATGTTTACCGAGCTTATGGAGTACTTCCGTGCTAACTTCGGTAACGACGACTTCAGCGTTTATATGATGGAGCTTCCCACACAGTACCAGTCTGCCGGTCCTGCATTCCTTGACGTAAGTGCTGTTAAGGGCGAGCTTGGTATAGTTCCTACAATGCTGGATGACTGCTACGTAGTTTCCACTTCCGACCTCTTCAGAGATATGACCTGGTTCAACAACGTTCATCCTTATATCAAGCATCATCAGGCGATCCGTCTCTCCGAGATAGTTGCAGCCCGTAAGTTCGGCATAGGTGATCTTAATAACGTTCAGGGACCGCTGCTTCGCGAGGTTATCTACGAAGGCACAAGCAAGGCATATATCAAGATGGACTATGTAGGTGACGGACTTACCACCCACGACCGTTCAGGTAATGTTAAGGGTATTGATATCCTTATAAATTACAACGGTACTCCCACATGGATCCAGCATCAGGGTATGATAATCACAGGTAGCGACACCATCACCATTGATGCAGGCTCCTTTGAGCTGCTGGGTGTCAGATATAATGCTAACGTCGGCTACTTCTACGGCGCAGAGGTCACTCTCTGTAACGCGTACGGTATGCCCGCCATATCCTTTACCGATCTCAAATAATCAATCAAACGAAATCCCCTGCCGAATATTCGGCAGGGGATTTGTGTTAAATAGAATAAAGTACAAAATTTCATTGACTGTAAAATATACTTGTGATATACTGTTTACATAACCAAGAAAAGGAGGCAATGAAATGAATTATGAAGTTTTAAGCGGCAATAGCCTTGTTGCCGTATGGAATGATAATACTCTTACCGTGAAAAACGAAGCATTGCTTCCGCTTTTCCTCAGAAGAATAAGCAATGCAGATATGTGGCTCGAATCCAGAGCTATCGACAGCCACAGAGCCAATTCCAGACTGTTAAAGAAGGCGTTGCGTCTTACCGAAAAGGATGATATATCCACAGTTATCCATGTGAACGGAGCTACCGTAACCGATAATTATTGGATAAGAGAAGAAGGCTCTGAGCTTAAATATGAGGATGTCAGGTTTACAGACGATTATTTTTCAAACCTTGCGCTTAAGGGAACCTACGACAGCTTCAACCGTGCGGCAAACAGCAAGCGTTCCAGAACTCCCGAGCTTACCAATGTGGGAAGCTTTGAGAAGTGCTGGAAGCTGAAAAAGGGCAAGTGGTGGATGTATAAAAAAGCTAATCACGATGAGGCGTTTTCTGAGCTGTTTGTTTATGAGCTGGGAAAAGCTCTCGATATGAATATGGCGACGTACGAACGTGGCGACAAGTGTATCAGGACGCTTGATTTTACAGATGCGGCGACGGTGAATTTTGAGCCTGCATCCGCATTTATGGGGGACAACGAGGACTATACCGATGTGATAGAGGCGTTGAAAAAGCTTTGTCCCGAAGCGATACCCGACTATATAAAGCTCGTGTTTATGGATACCGTGGTAGCTAACCCCGACCGTCATACCAACAATTTCGGACTTTTGAGAGACACGGCAACAGGTGAGCTTATAGGTCTTGCGCCTAACTATGATAACAATATGGCACTCATTTCCCGCGGATATCCATCAAAGCCCAAATCAAGCGATATGCTCATAACACTGTTCCGCGAGCTTATAGACACCTATCCCGAATACCGTGAGTATATTCCCGTGATCACCGAGGATACGGTACGAGGTGTTATATCTAAAATTGGTATGCGTGTCAGAACAGCCGAGATCGTAGAGCTTGTTATGAGTAGGTATGAGCTAATAATGTGATCTCACTACTGCCAACAGCAGACCTATTTTCCTTGACTGTTTGATGAAACAATATTACAAACACCCGAAAGGCATATACCTGTCGGGTGTTGAATTATGCTCAAAAAATATTACTTACCGATAACCTTCTTAAACCTATTAAACCCATCTCTCGGTCTGTAAGAGAAGCTGCCTACAGAGATCCTTTCAATTATCTCGCCCTTGTCGTTAACAAGGCTGAAGTAACCCTGTGAAACGCTGAGAGTATAGGTATTATTTATTGGATAAACTGCGCAATAGTTCTTATCTTTAGCATTTTTCAGATCATCAAAAGCCTTGTTTATTGCTGCCATTAGGCGAAAATCCTCTGCAGAGGATATCGAGAAGAGCTGATAGGACTGAGTACAGTTATCAAGCAGAAACTTACTTGTAAAAAGAGGAGCACCGCGGTGGGTGTCACGGATATCGATAGCACGGGGCAGCTCCTCCCAACGGTGCACCTTGAAATAATAGTACAGCTCGTTACCGTTACCGCGGCTCATAGGCACGGGGATTCGGCTGCGCTTGATTTTCTGTGCGGTCATGACCTCGCCGTAGCGGCGGATCCCGGGCTCGCTTCCGATACCCTGCTCGTGCAGGGCAATATACCGTATCGGCAGCTTGTCCTCGGTTATGAAATGAGCGGGAACATAATAACCGCTGTATTTTAAGATGAATTCAAGCTGACGTCCGTCACGTACCGTTCCCACCATCGTGTCCTTTTTCCAACGGTCAACCAAGGATGGATTTTCCTCGGGTACAGAGCGGAAATCTATGTATTTTCTAAGGGAATTACGCATCTGCCTGAGAGCATTATATTTCTTTTTCTTTAAATATAAACCTTTACCGCCCGATAGCTTTTTGGTCGAAACCTTATTTTCTTGAAGCTTAGATTCAAGAATTTCACAGAGAGCCGCACAGCCGTCACGGCAAAATTCCGTGTCAACGTCAGCCTTAAGCTCCCGTTCTATCTTACGAAGATAAGTGCAATACGTACGTATACTTTTAAGCCCCTTGGCCTTAAGGTAGGACACAAACTCATCCTTTTTGAAAGACATAGACTCCTCCTTTCCCGATGCCAAAGCTCGAATTTATCACGAGTACATTATAACACACATACCGACTATTTTCAACACAGTAAACAGAGATTGACATAGGGTATAAATTTTGATACAATACTTTTAAGTATTTCTGCCCGGCAGATGAAGAAATACTCAAGAAAATCATTGAAAGGTATAATAATACTCTATGAATAATCTCAAACAAAACCGTACGGTGAGCTTTGTTATCGTTACTCTGGTTTACATATTAGCCGCAGTTATCGGTATACTTGTTTACCGAGAACTTAGCCTTGATTGGTGGCTGTCTTTACTTATCGCAGATACGGCGGCAACGGTCGTCACCTTTATATTCAGTCTTATTTTCAATAACGCATCGGTCTATGATCCCTATTGGAGCGTTCAGCCTCCCGTGATCCTTTGTGCATTTGCCGTAGGCAAGGAGCTGACGGGATTCGGTATTCTTCTTCTCTTCGTTGTGTCCTTCTGGGCGATACGACTGACCGCAAACTGGGCGTATACCTTTGGGGACCTTACCCATCAGGATTGGCGTTATACTATGCTTAAGGAAAAGACGGGTGCGTTCTATCCCGTCATCAATTTTGTGGGAATACATATGGTCCCCACCCTTGTGGTATACGGCTGCATCCTGCCCGGGGTGTATGCTATCCGTGAGGGAATGTCGGGCAATGCATTGAGCACACTTTTTCTCACCGTTTCCTTTTGTGCCGCAATAATGCAGGGTGTAGCAGATATTCAGATGCATAGATTCAGACGTCACCGTGACACAGCGTTTAACCGTCACGGCCTGTGGGCATATTCCCGCCATCCAAACTATCTCGGCGAGATCCTTATGTGGTGGGGTGTGGGTCTTTCTGTAGCTTATGCAAGCCCTTCGGTCTGGTATCTCTTATCAGGAGCCTTTGCCAACACCTTGCTCTTCATCTGTGTCAGCATCCCTATGGCAGACCGCAGACAGTCCAAAAAAGAAGGCTTCGCCGAGTATAAAAAGCAGACGAGAGTGCTGCTGCCTTTTAAAAAGTGAAGGGGTTAATATGAATAACAATTACAAATTCGAAGCCCGTGAGCGTTGGGGCGGTACAGAGGTTTACCGTGAGCATTCGGAAAAAACAAAGAACTATTCAAAGGAAAAATGGGCAGATGCCAATAACGGCTTAATGGCTGTATTTGCCGCGTTTGCCGATTGCAAGTCAAATGGTTTTACAACCGATACAGTCGAAGCGCAGGACCTCGTACATAAGCTTAAGGCACATATAACCGAGAACTATTATACATGTACCGACGAGATCCTTTGCGGTCTTGGAAAGATGTACGTCTGTGACGAACGATTTAAGAATAATATCAACAAAAACGGAGATGGAACTGCCGAATTTGCGGCAGAAGCTATTGAGATATACTGTGAGGACAGAAAATGATATTAGAAACTGAACGTCTTATTTTACGTCCTTGGCGGGAGGATGATGCCGAGGACTTATACAAATATGCAAGCGATCCCGATGTGGGTCCGATTGCAGGTTGGCCTGTACATACAAGTGTCGAGAACAGCCGAGAGATCATCCGAAACGTTCTTTCGGTTCCCGAAACCTATGCCGTTTGTCTTAAAGAGGATGGCTGTGCTGTCGGAAGCATAGGTCTTAAACTGAACGGTAGTACCGATATGACAGACAGAGACGATGAATGTGAGCTTGGTTACTGGATAGGTAAACCCTTTTGGGGTCAGGGACTTATACCCGAAAGCGCCCGTGAACTTTTGCGTTATGCTTTCGAAGAGCTGGGTATGCGTGCCGTGTGGTGTGGCTACTATGACGGTAACGAAAAATCAAAAAGAGTACAGGAAAAGCTGGGCTTTGTATATCAGCATAAAACCGAGGGTCTTGAAGTAAGCTTGCTCGGTGAGATACGTACCGGTCACTGTAATTTAATGACAAAAGAAACCTGGGAAAGTATCATTAAAAACTAAAAGGAGAATATTATGCGTAAGAATTTTGGAGTTAAAAACTGGCTTTATCCTATGCCGGTGCTTATCGTCGGAACATATGACGAAAACGGAAAACCCAACGCGATGAACGCGGCTTGGGGAGGGATCTACGATACGAATTTAGTTATGGTCTGTCTTGCAGACGAGCATAAGACGACCGCCAATATTCTTAAAACAGGAGCATTTACCGTCAGCTTTGCTACCGCAAAGACGGTAGTCCCCTGTGACTATGTGGGTATAGTTTCGGGAAACGACGAGCCCGATAAGTTTGAAAAAGCAGGCTTCCATGCCGTAAAGAGCGAGTTTGTCAACGCTCCCATTATCGAAGAATTGCCCATGACAGTTGAGTGCAAGCTCCATAAGTTCAACGAGGACGGAATCTGCATAGGCGAGATAGTGAACGTCTCTGCTGACACATCTATTCTTTCCGAGGACGGAAAGATAGATGCCAAGAAGCTTGATCCCATTATCTACGACAGCGCTACCCACGTTTATTGGAGTTTCGGTGAAAAAGTAGGTCAGGCATTTTCTGATGGAAAGAAGATGAAATGATCAAAGAACTGATGCACGATCAGATCTTCCTTGCAGGAAAATCGGAGATAGCAACTAAAGATGATATACAGACAGCACAAGATCTGCTTGATACATTGATCGAACACCGTGAGGGCTGTGTCGGTATGGCAGCAAATATGATAGGTGTGCGTAAACGTATAATTGCCTTTCTTGACGAAAGCGGAAGGACACCTACATATACGGTTATGCTCAATCCCGAGATCATCAAGGCAGAGGGAGCATACGATACCGAGGAGAGCTGTCTGTCACTTCTCGGAGGACCGAGAAAATGTAAGAGATACAAAAGCATCAAGGTCAGATACCAGACTGTCGAAATGCAGACCCGCATTAAGACCTACACAGGCTGGACCGCCCAGATAATACAGCACGAGATCGATCATTGTAACGGAGTATTGATATAATGCAGTATCATACGGAACAGCGAAAATAAAAAAACGGTTTCATTAAATATGAGAGGGAAAACTATTAATGTTCAGAGAACTGACAAGAAAGAATAAACGGCTTTGAGATTTATACTGTTTAAGATGCGCAAATCTTAGTTATTATATAAATATAATCAGAAATGGGGCGGAACTAATGATAGAGTCTTTATTATCACGGATTGCTGAGCTTATCGGACACAATATGTGGCTTGCACCTCTGCTCGCTCTTGCGGCAGGAGTACTAACCACTCTTACACCTTGTTCGCTTTCGACTCTCCCCTTGATACTTGGATATGTGGGTGGTACAGGCGTAAAAGAGCCAAAAAGGGCATTTGCTTATTCTGTGTTTTTTTCGACAGGAAGTACCGTTACATTCGTTGCACTCGGTATTATTGCAACACTGGCAGGACACTTGATAAACACCTCGTCACATATATGGCATATCATACTTGGGTTGCTTCTGATAGTTATGGCATTGCAGCTATGGGGAATTATCAGGGTTATACCTTCGGCAGATCTTGTATCAAAGAATCAAAAACGCGGTTTTGCAGGTGCGTTTGTTTCGGGTCTGCTTGCAGGGGTGTTTTCCTCGCATTGTTCAACACCTGTGCTCGTTGCCTTGCTTGCAATGCTTGCGGATAAAGGCAATATGATGTGGGGCGTGCTTTTAATGCTGCTATACTCTATAGGTCACAGCGTGCTTATACTTCTGGCGGGAACATCGGTTGGATTAATGCAGAAAATCAGTCAAAATAAGCGATATAATAAAGTTACTGCAATTATAAAAATCGTGATGGGAACAGTAATACTGCTTGCAGGAATATATAATCTGACCGACGCTCTGATTTAACTTGCTGCTACCGGCAGTTACGTATTTCAAGAGGAATGACCCAAAGAGCATTGGCGTATAAGCTGCAGGTCAGCGTACAGGCGGTATCAAAATGGGAACAGGAGCTGTCCTATCCCGACGTTACCCTGTTGCCCAGGATAACCAAGCTTTTTTCGGTCACAATCGACCAACTGTTTAACGACGTAACATAACAAACACCCGATAGGTTAAGCAAGCCTATCGGGTGTTGCTTATATGTATATTATTTCGCATCAAAATAACAGTCTATCTCGGTCATTTTAGACATCTGCTTTACGTCAAAGGGGCAGCGATCCTCACAGTGACCGCACTTAAGACAAGCATCTGCCTTGACCGACAGCTTGGTATAATGGTTTGCGGCGATCTCGTCCCCTGCCAGCGCCAGATCATAATACTTATTCACCAGACCGATATCTATACCGGCAGGGCAGGGCTGACAGTGGTTACAGTAAACACAGGTACCGGAAATTTTGTCAGCGGTAAAGCCGCCGATAACCGAGTAGTCCTTTTCTTCATCTGTAGCTTCAAGGAATTTAAGCACCTGATCCAGATGCTTCATAGTCTGTACTCCGGGGACAGCCACAAGAACTCCGGGACGGTCGATAGCGTATTGCAGACATTGAGCGTGAGTCAGAGCTTCACCAAAGGGAGAATGCTCTGCACTAAGCAGCTGACCCGCAAAAAAGGGCTTCATTACAGAGATTCCAATACCTTCTCTTGAGCAACGGCTGAGCAGTTCAAAGCGTTCCTTGACAGAGCCGATACCGTACTCGTCACCCTTTTCAAAATCATAGGCAGGGTTGATGGAGAACATCATCATATCAACCAGCCCCGTGTCAATGATACGGTTGGCGACAGAGGGGGTATGGGAAGAAAATCCGATATGACGGACAACACCCTGTGACTTAAGCTCCTTCAAATAGTCCCAAACGCCAATCTCCACCAGCTTGTCAAAATCCTCGTCCTCGTCAACACAGTGTAGAAATCCAAAGTCCACGTAGTCGGTACCGAGAGTGTCAAGCTCCCAGAGAAAGGTCTTTTTGATAGTCTCAAAATCACGGCACCAGCCGTATTCACCCTTTTCATCATAGACCGCACCGAAATGAATCTGCAAAAATACCTGTTCACGCCTGCCCGCAATGGCACGTCCAAAGGGTGCGTAGGTGGCACCGGCGGTACACATATCAAAGAAGTTTATTCCGTGATCTATGGCTTTGCGGATTATGGCCTCTATTTCATCGGCGGGAGTCTGTCCGATACCGCCAAGTCCGAGACCCAGTACGCTGAATTTTTCATTTTCACTTCCGTGAGGTAGTTTTCTGTATTCCATAGGTAATTCTCCTGTTATCTCAACTTAGTTTCTGCTTACGGCCGAGAGCATAGAATGCCACGGCGGAAGCGGCAGCAACGTTCAGCGAGTCCACTCCGTGATACATTGGTATTTTTACGGTATAATCGCAGTCGGATATGGTTTGGTCAGAGAGCCCGTCACCCTCGGTACCCATAATTATCGCAAGCTTCTTTTCAGCGTTCAGCCCGGGGTCATTAATGGAAAGGGAATTGTCCTTCAGTGCCATAGCTACGGTTTTAAAGCCGAGCTCCTTTATTTCACCAAGGCTGTCATCAGGCAAAAACGTCCATTCGATCTGAAATACGGTGCCCATACTGACCCTTGCCGCACGTCTGTACAGAGGATCCGAGCAACCGGGAGTGAGGAGCACTGCATCCATTCCGAGAGCCGCAGCCGAACGGATTATAGCACCCACGTTTGTGGGATTCATCACTTTATCAAGTATAACTATTCTGTTTTTATCTTTGCAGATCTCCTCAACTGTTGCCAGAGGCTTGCGTCTCATGGCACACAGCATACCGCGCGTGAGCTTAAAGCCCGTGAGCTGTGTCAGAATATCAAACTCCGCACAGTAAACGGGCACATCCCCTATCCTGTCAAGAATATGCTTGCCCTCACCCTCGATATGCTTTTTCTCCATAAGACACGAGATCGCTTCATATCCGGCATCAAGAGCCCGTTCAATAACCTTCGGGCTTTCGGCAATAAACATACCTTTTTCGGGAAACTCTCTGTTCAAGAGCTGAACCTCGCTCAGCCGTGCATACACGTCCAGCTCGGGCGCTTGAAAATCTGTTATTTCTATAATATTATTCATGTTATTCTCCATTATTTTGCTGTATATATTATAGCTTTATAATCCCCGAGTGTCAAATATTTCTTTTGGAAAAGCAGTAAATACTACTACTAACGGTATACTTTTTTACATTGACATATGGTTACGGTATGTGTTAAAATATAACCGTAGCCGAGATGACTGCAGGCGTTAAGGTTATAAATTTTATTAAATTACGAAAGGAGGGGCAGTATATGATTTCAGGCACACAGCACACAGTTGGTGTCGTATTGCTCGCCCCTGTCGGTCAACACTAAGACCGAGTAAGGTGAGTAATAGCAGGGCGGAGCTGTGCCACGGCATAGCTTTGCCTTGTCATATTTTGTGCGGCACTCTATATTATTCAAAGAGAGGTAAGCACATCTATGAATCTGCCGATAGGCAAAAATATTAAAGAGCTGCGAATTTCATCGGGGCTGACTCAACGTGCTTTGGCATACAAACTGCGGGTCAGCGTACAAGCGGTATCAAAATGGGAGCAGGAACGCTCCTTGCCGGATATCACTCTTTTGCCCGATATAGCAAAGCTCTTTTCGGTCTCAATCGACCGATTGTTTGATGAATGACATAACAAACACCCGACAGGATGATTTCACTCCGTCGGGTGTTCTGTTTATACAGTAATTCGTTTAAAAATTAATGACATCAGTAATATCAGAAATATTAAAGATGGTATTGTAATCAAAGTTGACTTTTTTATGCTTATGCGATAAAATATACTTGATGTAAAAAAGAGCTCTACGAGGCAAATACTATGTGGAATAAATTATACAACGAAGCAATTAAAGTTCAGAATGATCGGACGATATCACCGTTTATAGATGCCGGCGGAGTTGCGGCGGCAATTCTTACAAAGCAGGGAAACATTTATGTCGGTGTCTGCATAGACACAGCCTCGGGGCTTGGAATGTGTGCCGAGAGAAACGCTATAGCCAATATGATTACAAACGGTGAAAGCCAAATCGACAAGGTCGTTGCGGTAATGCCTGACGGCAGGGTAGGATCACCCTGCGGAGCTTGCCGTGAGTTTATGATGCAACTTGATAAGGACAGCGGAGATATCGAAATTCTCCTTGACCTTGAAACCGAAAAAACAGTAAAGCTTAAAGACCTTGTTCCCGATTGGTGGGGAATGCAGAGGTTTTCGGACTGACTGTAATAAACCGAAAAGGCTGCCATTCGGCAGTCTTTCTATCGTTATATTATTCATTCAATAGTTTCAAAATCCAACACCGCATCCGCGCTTGCTTTCAAGGTATAAAAGCTGTAGCAGACCGAGCCGTAGGTAGATTTTGAGTCGTTCCAGTTGGCTGTCACTTCGTAAATATAATCCCCGTCCTTAAGCTCGATAAAGATGTTTCCGTTTTCAAAATTCACCGGGATATTTTCGCTTTCGGCTTGTGAATTGCCCCAGCTTTTTGCAGGCCAGCAGCGGACTGACACGGTATCGGGTATAAACTCATTTGGTGAAGCCCCGAACTGAAGCCGCGCACCTAAAGGATATATGCTTGAATAGGTTGTGGGTACAAGAGCTAACATAGGCATATGTTCCTTGAGTACCAAGGGATGACTGCTGTCTGCATTTAAGGTAACCGCCTTCCCGTTTTCGTCGCTGTAAGTCCAGGATAACGTACCCTTCATTGCTTCAATATCCGTATCGTTTGAGACAACATACAACTCAGGAGGCTCTCTTAACACCGGTACGGTGGGGATAACAAGCTCCAAGCCGTGGTTCAGAACTGCATCAAATTCGGTACAGTCTTTAGCAGACTCACTTGATACTGCAACGGTGATAAACCATCCCGACAACGCATCGTCCACAGTCTCAGCCCCCGTGGTCTCCTCTATATGAATACAGAAATATTCTTCGTCTATGTTTATTCCCTCCAGAGCAAAACGGTGAGTCGAGTTGGGCGAATCAACGTAAACCAGAAAGAGACAGCTTCCCTCGAAAAAATTCTCGGTATATTTTTTGGTGACTTCGTTGAAGGAAGGAATCTCGTCATAGCCGCTGGTCATAACGAACTCCTCTGCAAAATCAGACTTGAACCTTTCAAGCGCCTCAAGGTTATCAAGCTTATATATCGGCAGATGACGAACGCTTGAATCGGCAAGTTTTTTAGGGTTCAGGGTGTCGCGGTAGATCTTGTTTGTTTTCGGTGTGTTTGCATAAGAGACCTCAAAGCCATAAACCGTAAGCACAGGCTCTTCTTCCTGCTCTGACGCAGGCGGTGAACCGTCCTCGGGATCCTCTGCAGAGGGAGCTTTCTTGACGTTGTTGAATACCTCAATTCCGAGCATTTCAATTATGACCCCGTCCTCGTAGCTGACGTTGCCCTCGGTAGGTGCAAGACGGTGAACATTGGAAATACTGTATAAAACAGCTTGGTACTTTACCGTCCCACCGTCCTTGAGCCGCATAGGTATAGGAATTATCAAAATGGCAATAAGCAGAATTATAACTGTTATGGTTATTTTCTTTTTCACGTCGGGTCCTCCTTTGATAGTCTCGTGATACTCTCCTCACTTATATAACTACCTTTTTATTTCGTTTGGTTACACTTTTTGATGAATTTCAGATAATAAATAAAAACCCCCGTCATTAATTATCACAAATCGTTACGGTTTTTGACCTACTGTCTGAATTCAGTATAACATATTGTTTTAGCTTTTTCAATGAAAAATGAAGCAACAGTGTTGTCGCTGTGAAACAAAGCGCATTTTCGTTTTGGTTGCACAGGCAGGGAAGGCTGCCCTCGATGAAGTAGGTGCGAACAAAGCCCAGTCGCCGTCGCATAGTCTGATGGGAATCGAACCGCGTCCTGTTGCGGTTCCCTGTATTTTCGGCGACACATGGCGGTGCCTTGAAAATACAGACCGCTGCCACTCACTCGCCTCGCTGCATCGTCCCCCGGACGCGCTCGGCTCGTTCCCCTCCGGGAACCCGTCGGTCGCAGTATAATACAATATCTGTAACCAAAACGAAAAGGACACCGTTTGGTGTCCTTTTCATTTTGGTTGCGGAGACAGGGATCGAACCTGCGACCTCCGGGTTATGAGCCCGACGAGCTGCCTCTGCTCTACTCCGCGATATTTAAGCCGATCTTTGTTTGACCGGCTTGGTGCCGGAAACCGGGATCGAACCGGTACGGGAAATTAATCCCACGGGATTTTAAGTCCCGGGCGTCTGCCAGTTCCGCCACTCCGGCGTCTTTTTCAGTGCTTGAATATTATAGCACACTTAAAATCCTTTGTCAAGTATTTTTTATTTTTTCTTGATTATTGTATATTTCTGTGGTACAATTACACTATATTATATTACCCTTTTGGAGAAGTTATACATAATGAGTATTAATAAAATTATTATCGCTCCCGATTCATATAAAGGAACTCTGTCTGCCCGCAGAGTGGCAGAGACTATAGACCGTGCGGTGAAGGATGTGTGTCCCGAATGTGAGACCGTTCTTATGCCTATCGCTGACGGCGGAGAGGGAACTATAGATGCTCTGGGTGCCGAGAAGGTACCCGTACAGGTTAAGGGTTCTCAGTTTGAAAACGTTGACAGCTTTTACGGAGTTTTGGGTGACACGGCGGTGATCGAGCTTGCCGCCTGTGCGGGACTGCCTATGGCGGTTCGCCTTGAGCCTGAGACTGCTACTACTTTTGGAGTTGGTCAGCTTATTTTGGCGGCTCTTGATGCAGGCTTTAGAAAATTTATCGTCGCTCTCGGCGGCAGCTCTACCAACGATATGGGCTGCGGAATGGCGGCGGCTTTGGGTGTAAAATTCCATAACAGAGGTGGCAGAAGCTTTGTGCCTTCGGGCGTTTCGCTTGCTCATATAGACCGCATTGACGCATCGGGACTTGACTCTCGAATTTCGGAATGCGAATTTGTAACAATGTGCGATATAGACAATCCCCTTTGCGGTCCCAAAGGAGCTTCATATGTATTTGCTCCCCAGAAGGGAGCAAAACCGGATGTTGTACCTGTGCTTGATAATGCTATGAAGCATTGTGCCGAGATAGTCAAGCGTGATCTCGGAGCTGACGTTGCGCTTCTTCCCGGAGCGGGTGCTGCAGGCGGATGCGGCGGCGGAATGGTAGCCTTTTTTGGATCAAAGCTGCGCTTGGGTATAGATGTTGTTCTCGATACAAAGAATTTTGACCGAGAGCTTGAAGATGCCGATCTTGTGTTTACCGGAGAGGGAAAGTTCGATTCCCAAAGTATGGACGGAAAGGCGATATCCGGTATAGCCTCCCGTACGAAGGCAAAGAACATTCCTCTTATCGTTCTCTGCGGTGCAGCAGAAGAATCGGATGCCTGCTATGATATGGGTGTCACCGCTGTATTTTCTATTCAGCGAAAAGCTCTGTCCTTTAAGGAAGCAAGGCTTATAAACGAGCCCTCACTTTACAGGACTGCATATAATGTGATGAAACTTCTCACTATATAAAATTATCCCATTGATCTTACGGTCAATGGGATTTTTGTATTAGTACAAAGGTAAGCTACCCGTCAACTCATCGGCAATATCCGAGGGTAGGGGCTCAAGGGCAAGGCAGGTCTTTGTAGGCTCGCCGTGAAATTCTGTCATTCCCGCATCAGTAATGACGGCAGCTATGATGCTTTTTTCTTTTGCCGCGGCTGCTATATTCAACAATTCTTCCTCTGAGTCAACATATACGCATATCTTAGCACAACCATAATTAAACCAATCGGAAAGAGGAGTGGCGAGCTTACTATCTGTATTCAACAACATTCCCTCATCGGTCATAACAAGGTCGTTTAAGCGATCTTCTTTTTTCAATGCCATAAGCAGAGCCTCGGTGCAGGCGTGGCCTGCCTGTGCGGCGATCTTACCTTTCCTCATCTTGAGATCGCGTCTCATAACTATCATCATTTTTGATCTATACATTATTTACACCTTGTCTTTCTTAGAGTTTCAACTATAAAATCATGCTTTGAGCTTGTATATTTTTATATAATTATATACGATTGGAATTTAGCAGTCAAGTAGAAACGAAATCAACCGCCGTTTGATTTTATCAATACTGCCTCCATTGAAATCAACCTGTGTTTGTGATATCATATACATAAAGAAAGCGGCTTTCAAATATTTCAAAGGAGAACTACTATGAGTATTGAAATGATCGGCAAACAAATAGCATCTATGCGAAAGGAAAAAGGGATAAAACAGGAAGAGCTTGCAAAGTACGTAGGGGTCAGCAATCAGGCAGTATCGAAATGGGAGAACGGCGGTGTTCCGGATACCGAGCTTTTGCCTAAAATAGCCGATTTCTTTTCGGTTTCGGTGGACTCACTTTTTGGGCGGAATATTACCGATTACAGCGATATGCGGTCGGCTTTGATGAAAAAGATAAACGAGTCAACAAATGAAAAAGTATTCAAGGAAGTATTCAATTATTGCTGGGATATTGAAAGAGCAATGATGAGCGATTTGAATCTGATCGAGGACGGCAGTGTAGAGGAGTACGAGAAGAATATTACGGAGGATGCCCAGCATTATTCGTCGGTTATGACAGATTACGGTTTCACCCGTATGGGTCTTGCTAACCGCTTGCAGTATTTTTTGATCGTACCTGAAACTAAAGATACCGAGGTTGCGCTTTTTAATGGGATTGATTATCCTGCATTCTTTAAGGATTTTTCGGATCCCGATGTCTTTAATACCTGTGTTATGCTGCATAAACGGCATCACAAAAAGCTCTTTACCCCCAACCTGCTTGTTAATAATATGGGTATCACCTTTGAAAAAGCAACCGAGGTGTTAGAATTACTTAAAAAATATTATTTAGTATATCCGTCGCAGATAGAAATGGATGATGAGATACAAACGGTATATCAATTCCAACCTACACCGTCCTTTGTAGCCTTTCTGATATTCGCAAGAGAAATGATAGATAAGCCCGGTGTATTCTGTTATTATAACGAGGGCAGGGGTAAACCGTATTTGAAATAAATATATAGAATAACATAGCCTCGGACAGCGGCAATCTCCGAGGCTATGTTTATTAAAGAATCATTCTGTAAACCTATCTCTGCAAATAACGCAGTTATTTAATCTTTCAAAAAGGATGTCAAACCGTCGGTCTGCTCTTATAGAATCAAACCAAGATTCTTCTAAGGCTTTTTGGTAATCCAAGGGGACGATACAGTTGCACCAATCATTTTTTGACATGTAAAGATTTTTATATTCCTTTTCGTCTTTTTCCGACCAATAGAACTCGGATTTGAGAGTAAGGTCTTTAAGGGCAGGACAGGAGCACCCAAGCTCAAATTCGTCATCTTTTATTGCCATAACCTGTTCTACAACGCGTATCGTATCTTCAAAGGCGATATAAGCCTCATCCGTTTTTCCGAGCTTGGCAAAGGATGCCGTATATCTTAAGCCTAAAAGAATCCTTTCGGTACACCACAGATCCGGCTCAGTGATACCTCCGCTGATGATATGAGTGTCAGCGGGTTTTAAGCAGTTAGCGGCGTTAAGATAATTTAACTGGGTTTCGCAGTACCAGATGAAGTGAATGGGATCCTTGCAAAGATATACCTGCCAGTCGTTGGGGGTGCTTACGATATCGGACAACTGCTTCCACAGTATATACTGTCTTACAGGCTCTATTTTATCAAGCTCCTCGCGCATCTTATATCTGTTGAACAACAGATACCAACGGTCCATGTGATTTCTGTTTGCATAGGTATCTAAAAATTCTTCGATATGCTCATCGTCCTCCATATCCGCCATCCATTCTATTATTCCAACCTGTTGATCCTTTGGTCCGGAGGATATGATCTTTTCTGCTAAAAGACGCATTTCTTGAAGTACCTTTTTGTTATGGAACAGACGTGCATGCCAGATCTCACTATACACACCCCAAAACCAAATTTTATGATACTCGTGCAGGTTGAGGCGCATTTCACGCATCAGCTCGACAGTTTTTTCTGTATCCCCCGAACGTACTGCATTTTCAAAGCTTTTTTGAAGCTCGTCACAGATCTTTTGTTTTTCTTCCTCGGTTCGTTCTAGCAACGCATCCACAGAGGTTCCGAAAAATGATGCTATCATAGGCAGCATTTCTATATCCGGGTAAGTTGTTCCGTTTTCCCAACGGGAAATAGCCTGAGGGGATGTTCCGAATTCCTCAGCTAATTGTTCCTGAGTTAGGTCCAAACGGCGGCGGTTCAGACGTATTTGATTTCCTAAATTTAATTTCATATTATACTCCATTCCGTTTGCTCTGCACAGAGAAAATATTTACCGGCAAGAACACTATATCATATTTTTATATTCCAATCAAGCGCACAGTTTGTGAGAAATTTTCTCAGATAATGAGAATATATTACTCTTGACAATTATTTGAAAATATGCTACAATAGCCAAAACGAACAGATGTTCACATGGAGGGTGTAAAGATGACAGAAATGGAAAAGATAGCGTATGCGAAATCTTTTATCGACAAACTGGCAGAGGGTATAAATCCTCTTGATGGTACACCTATCCCCGAGGGGGATATCGTAAACAACTCACGGCTGACCCGATGCTTTTTCTACGTGTCGGATATATTGCGTCAGGTCATAGAGAACGGCGGCGTGAACAGAGATGGCAAGATACCTTTTTCTATCACGGCAGAGCAGCTTGCAAGATATAATTTCCCGCCTTATCCCGTTGGCGTAAGCGAAATATCAAAGCAGCTTGCCGCTTTGGCAGACAATCCTGCGATGAAAGCAATTTCACCTATACAGATAAATAACTGGCTTGAAGCACAAGGCTATCTCGTCAAGGTGCTTGAACAAAATACAGGCAAGAACAGAAGACTTCCCACCCAAAGCGGAGAGGCTCTCGGTATCACCCTGACCCTTAAGCAGAACAGAGAAGGACAGGCGTACAGTGCCGTGGAGTATAACGAAAACGCCCAGCGCTTTATCCTGTCGAATCTTGATGAGATCAAGGTGTTTGTTAAAACGAACTAATAATGCAGTATATATGATAATAGCACTTTGTCTTACGACAAGGTGCTATGTTGTTTTACTTGGTTTCCTGTATTACAAGAAATAAAATCCCGTTATATGCTATTCACAAACCAATACCGCCGTGTTACAATAAGAATACAAACCGGTTTGAAATGAAATTTCGGAGGTAGTTATGAACTTGAAATTTGGAGAGAATTTACGAAAATACCGACTTGACGCAGGGTTGACACAGGAGCAGTTAGCGGATATATTCGGCGTATCTCTGCAATCTGTCAGCCGTTGGGAAAGCTCTCAAAAAGCATCATATCCGGATATTGAACTATTGTGCTCCATAGCCCGTCATTTCGGAGTAAGTGTGGACACACTTTTGGGAAATAACGACAGCCCGAATATAGACTGGGGCGAATACGACCGTATGGAGGAACCGAGGAAAAAGTATGATTTTCTCATAGAGCATAAGAAAAGTTATCCTGATGATCACGATATAGATTGGCAGTTATGCTGGGTTACAACCGATTTGTTGGATGACCAAACTGCCGTGGATACGGGTGTTGCCTCAGCCAAGCGGCTTTTGAAGGAGTCAAAGAATATACGGTACAGAAGCGAAGCCTCTGCAGCACTTCTTCGATTATGTCCCGAAGAGGAGCTGGACGACTATATCAATGAATATTTTTACGGTATGAGTTATGCTGTATACGGAATACTCAATGTAAGATATAACTCTCGCCGTGATTATGAAATGCTCGAGATATTACGAAAGGATCACCTTGAACATTTAGTGGAATATTCCTTCGGTTCTGATCTTGTGGTATTGGACTCAAACGGAGATACCGATACTATGACCGAGATCAAGAGAATACGTATTCAGATCAAGCTGTGCGATCTTATATGTGACATAAGCTCCTGTGGATATGAAATTATCGGAGACGGCGAGATAGATCTGTGGTCAGTACACAGAGCAAGGCTTGGTTTAAGATTGGCAAAGATCTATTACCGTATTGGTGAAAGCGACAAGGCAGACAAAATTTTGCTTGAGTTGATTGAATTTATCGAGAAAATGTGGAATTTGCCCGAAGGTGCTACGCTTACCTACCGTTCGCATTTTGTAGATGGAATTGAGGCAAAGGTCGAGTACCGCGAATACAATAACAAGAAATTTGTGACGGCAGTGCACGACTCGTATTTTTACCTCGAAAGAGGACTTTGGTTTACACCAAAACTATTTTGGGAGCTTCTCGACGATTCGGTAAAGGAGAACCCGGATAACGAGATCCTTTTATCGGTTTATCAAAGAATAAAAGCCCTTAAATAGAAAATACCGCCGAGTCTCGGCGGTATTTTACTGTTTGGTAACGCCAATAAACCACCTGCTATGCAGGTGGAGTCAAGTAGCTTTAGCTTCAAGTTGAAAAAGAAATCCCCCTGTAGTAAAATGGAGGTGGTTTGGCGACCGCACCCCAAAAACAGGAGGATTGAAAGATGAAAGCATCTAACACAAACAGTATAGCACATACTACTTTACTTATTTATTTGTTTGTTGCGTATTTTGTGGTCAAATTTAACGTAAAACAGTGCTGAAAATATAAAGCACACTATTGATTTTTAAGGGTTTTCGTGTTATCATTATAAGACATAATTGTACCTATAATGGGATAATTGTTATTTCAAGATAGGATTTGGCATATCTGAACTCAACATATTTTCGAGGTGGAATTTTTTTGACTGAAAAAGAATTGAAAAAACTTAGCCGTCTTCAGCTTTTTGAGCTGTTGATTATCGAAACCGAGGAGAATGAAAAATTGAGAAGCTCTTTGGCAGAAAAGAAGGCGAACCGTGCCATTGAAACATACCGCATTGCGGATTTAGGTTCGGTAGCAGAGGCGGCACTTCAGATAAGCGGTGTTTTGAATGCAGCGCAGATGACGGCGGATATATATTTAAGTTCCGCCAAAAAACGTGCCAAGAATATTATCAAAAGAGCAAATGAAAAAGCTGATGCAATCATTCGTGATGCGAAGGAAAAAGCGAAGGCAGAGGGCAACAGAAAATAAGAAAGAAATCATAGAGAAATGAAAAAACAGAAAGAAAAAAACACGGAGCAGGATTTTCCTCAACTGGAAGCATTACAGACCGAGCTGAAGCACGAACGGTATAAGCGACGATTCAGAAGGCTGTTGAGAAGCACGGTGAACGCATTGATAGTGGTAGCTGCCATTGCGGCGTTGATAGCTACACTGGTCTTTCCTGTTTTGCAAATAGCAGGCAACAGTATGGAACCAAGCCTGAACGAAGGTGATCTGGTTCTGCTGGTTAAGACTAACAGGCTTGAAACCGGTGATCTGTGTGCTTTTTATTATTCGAACAAAATTCTTATCAAACGTATCATAGGAGCACCGGGTGATTACCTTTGGATAGAGGAGGACGGTACCGTATATTTGAACGGTGAGCCTCTTGATGAGCCTTATATCAGTGAAAAAGCGCTCGGTGAGTGCGACGTGGAATTTCCGTATCAGGTTCCCGAGAATTCATATTTTATGATGGGAGACCACAGAGAGACCTCTATTGACAGCCGAAGCAGTACCATAGGATGTATAGCGGATGATCAAATCGTAGGTAAGATATGGTGCAAGATATGGCCTTTGTCAGGCATTGAGTGGATGGCATAGTCGGATAGAACAAAAATCAAAGGAAGGAGGAGACGGATGCGAGAGAATACTACACAATATTTGCGGAGAATAAAACAAAACAAGCAGATAAAATTCAGCTTGGCAAGTGCAGCCGTCTGTCTTTCCTTCATTGTTGTGCTGGGTGTTTTCTGGTACCTTAAGCTTACCGGTATAACCCTTGCGGGTGAGGCGTTCTGCGGTATCGACGAGCACGTTCACGGCGAGGAATGCAACGTCAGCCTGCTTATCTGTACACAAAAGGAGAATACGGGTCACGTTCACGGTGAGGGGTGTTACACTGCTGAGTATACCTGCGGTCTTGAAGAGATCGAAGGTCATACTCATACTGAGGAGTGTTACGGTAGCTGTTTCGTTTGCGGATTTGAGGAAGATCAAGATCACATCCATACCGAGGCGTGCCAAAGCACCGGACTTGTCTGTGGGCTCGAGGAAAGCGGCGGACATACCCACACAGAGGAATGTCAAAGTTTCGCTCTTGCCTGTACTCTTGAAGAAAACGAGCCCCACGTTCACACTGAGAACTGTTACGGTTCTATCGTGATGTGTCAGAGGGGCGAGCATATACATACCGAGAGCTGCTACAGTAATATCAAAGCTGATCTTGAGACAGAAGAGGATTGGAAAAAGATCATTGCCGATGTAGATACAGGCAGTTCCACCGCCGAAAACATTCTGTTGATAGCAAGAAGCCAGTTAGGCTATACCGAAAGCACCGTCAACTTCGAGGTAGGCTTGGACGGAGAACGCAGAGGTATAACCAGATACGGACAATGGTACGGTAACCCCTACGGAGATTGGTCATCGATGTTCGTGATGTTCTGTATGAACTACGGGGGTGCAGATGACCTTCCCACAAACGCGGGTCCCGAGTCGCTTCGTTTGGCTTGGGAGGCAGAGGGACTTTATATACCCCGGGATGAATTTTCACCTATGGCGGGTGATATCCTATTCCTTTCTAAGGAAGGGGACGGGGTTACAGCCAACGCGGTGGCGATAATAGAATCTGTAAGTGACACAGAGATAATAGTTATTGAGGGAGATATTGACAGAACCGTTGCCGAGGTTATGTATCCCATAGATTCAAGCGAGATATTAGGCTACGGTATCATCCCCGAGACCTCTGAGTTTGCGGCGGTGTTCGCGGCTCCGAGGGCTACAACAACTATCGGTGCGGTGACAAGCTATAACAGCTCTATGCTGACAAGCTCCAACCGTTTCGTCCTTTATACCGAGTATAACGGAGCTGCCTATGCCATAGACGGCACGGGTAACGCGGTTCCCGTGTACATAGACGGAGGTAAGGTATATACAGATATCGAGAACCCCGAGACCCTGCTCTGGACCTTCTCACGGTATAACAACAGCTCGAGCGCAATTCAGAACGTAGCTACAGGACGTTATCTGCATCCCTTCTATAACTCGGGAAGCGACAACGGCATCACCACCCCCGGCAGATGGGGAACAACGGTCACGGGTACTAACGGTGCCGTCAGATTCAGTCATTCGGCTTATATCGGATTTGATGCTGCAAACCAAAGATTCTTCATGACCCGAACTTCAAATCAGAACGTGACCTTTAAGATAGGTCAGTCTACTCCCTGTACCGTATGGCTTGACGGTACGAACGGCGGAATTATGAGCCTGGGCGGTTCAGACGACCGAAGCTACACGGTATATACCGACTCGGTAATGACCCTTCCCACAAGCTGGAAGTCTCCGGATAAGTACGCATATGTACTCAAGGGCTGGTACGACATTGTAAATAACAAATACTACGCTCCCGGCGACGAGGTAGTCATAACGGGCAACACGGTGTTCTACGCCGACTGGCAGGCGGCAAGCTATGACGTAGGCGTGTTCAATTCTCAGGTTGCTGAAACGGTCAGCACCAACAGTTTTGTAACCACAAAGCTCGTTGACTACGGAGTGCTCCTTAATCTGCTGTCAGAGAACGTCAATGTTACCGTCAACAATAACAGCCACTCCGAGACCTGGAATCTTATCACCTCGGGACGTAACCCCTATAACGGAAATGAGACCTTTAACTTTATACTGCGTGACTGGGACAGAGGAAATGAGGACATCTCCTATCCTAACAACCATAACGATATCAACAATCCCACCGAAGCGGGAAATGTCTATCCGGGACTTTATACGGATGCGATAAGAGACACCTTCTTCGACCCTGACCTTATCCTGCCGGGTAAGACCTATATCGGAGAGGCGGACCACCTTTTCCAGCTCTGTCTTGACCAAAGTCACGAGCATTTCGGATATTATTACTACAACTCGGAGCGTAATGCCGCTTCATATAATCAGAGTGACGGGCGTTTCTACGTATATGAATATCTTGAGGCGACCCGTGACTCGATAAACAACGGTGACGAGGGTAAATACTCCGATTTCTTACCCTTTAACTCACCCTATGCAAACTCTAACGGCAAGAATCCCGTAAACTATAACTACGAAGGTATCGAGGGCGAATACGTGGGCACTACCCACTATATGTACGACAGCCGTTATAACGACAACAACAACAGCACCAATAATATAGGGGCTAACTTCTGGTTTGGTATGAGCGTTGAGGTTGACTTCTATATTCCTCTTGCTCCCGGAGCGCGTACCCCGAACGGTGAGTACGGTAACAAGGACATCTACGGTGCGGATATGCACTTCCGCTTTACAGGCGACGATGACGTATGGATATTTGTAGACGATACTCTTGTCCTTGACCTTGGCGGTCTGCACGGATGTGAGACGGGTGATATCAACTTCTCCACAGGTACGGTTACCATAAACGGTGTCAGAAACGATGCTCTCAGCCGAGCGCTCCAGACTATAAGCGCAGGCGAGCATAAGCTTACCCTCTACTATATGGAGCGAGGAAGCTCTATGTCAAACTGTGCTATATACTTCAATCTTGCACCCCGCTTCTCCTTCAGTATAGAAAAAGAGGATGTTCTTACCAAGAACGTGCTCAACGGTGCTCAGTTCTCGGTATATACCGACAGAGAATGTACAATACCCGCCGAGCTTTGGGTAAGCAAGGAATCCCACGACCGTAAAGACCCTGCTACCAATGTTTTCACCGTAACAAACGGTGTGGCACATATGTGGGGCATGGGCGCGGGTAACGTGTACTATATCAAGGAGACGAGGCCTCCGGATGACCCGAACTACGGACTTCCCAACGGTATCATCTGTGCCAGCCTTGACAAGGTAGGTACGGCAAGCTATAACGTAGAGATATTAGACGACGGCTCGGGAGTTTCAGGTGGATTTATCGTTCACGGCTTCCGTATAGATGCCGAGACACAGAACGCTTATATCATAGCTACCAACGCTCCAAAGTGGGTCAAGGAGACCACCTCTGTTGAGGTTATGAAATATTGGGATGATACCCTCAACCATTCGGATGAGGAGATAACGGTATACCTGACCGTCACAGATGCCGACGGTACGGTACGGCGACTGCAGGAGGCAAAGCTAAGTGCCGATACCGAATGGCACGCCAAGTGGGAAAATCTCCCCAAATACGCAGAGGACGGTGAGACCCTCATAAACTACGGTGTTGAGGAATCCTACGTAAGCGGATATTACTCAAGCGTAGAGAGTGCCGAGGGACAGTTTGCAATAACGAGAACCCAGTGGCGGACCGTAGACCGCTTTGAGAACGGCAAGGTCTATATCCTTCGTAACTCAAGCGGACAGGCTCTGTCTACTCAACTGTATGCCGAGGATACAGGCTATATGTGGGTAAGTGAGGAAACGGCAAAGACCTCATCCCTTGCCCAATGGAGGGCATCGGTCAACGGTAACAACGTGCGTTTGACCAACCTTGCGGGACAGACCATTACCTTCTATTACGGTAACGGCTCTCCCACCGACTTCTTTGCATTAAATCAACATATCGAGGATAACAACCGTAAGCAGTATTTCATATTTGAAAACCGCAACGGCGGTGTAACCTTAAGATATAACAACTATTATTTGTATTCCTCTCTCAACAGCTCTCAGAAGTTTGAGAACGGCACGCAGGCTAACAGAGCTATGGCGCTGACACTTCTGACCGAGGAAACGGTAAGCACTAACATTCCCATAGAGGGTCAGGGCTTCGTTGTCACAAACACACCCCTTGACAAGGAGACCTCGGTGACAGTTTACAAGAACTGGTCTATCCCGCCCGATATGGACGAGAGTGTTTACGAGCAACAACAGGTAACGGTCCGTTTGCTTGCAAACGGTGTTGATACAGGCAGAAGCCTCACCCTCAACCTTAAAAACGGTTGGCAGGGAGCATTCAGAGGTCTGCCGTATGAGGATGCTGACGGCAACGTGATCATTTATTCTGTAAAGGAAGTACAGATGAGAGATCAATGGATGGTCAGCTACGGTGATCTTTCTTCGACAGGCTCATCGCCTCCAAACTATTCCGTTACAGTCACCAATACTTATCGGACCGCAGGGCCTATACTTCCTTCAACAGGCTCTTCGGCGCGCATGACGTATATGTTGTGCGGTGCGGGCATAATGCTCGTTTCGCTGATATATATAATTACGTTTAAGCGCAGACGGGAAAGGAGGACTGTTTAGACCTTCATTTCAGATTCGCTTAGACAGGGGAGCTTCCCCGCCAAAACAAAAAAGCAAAGAAACAACAAACAAAATTTCAAAGAAAAGAGGTAAAAATCATGAAAAAGTTTGTTTCTATCGCACTCACTCTTATGCTTGTTTTCTCGCTGGCGCTGACAACTTTTGCAGCAGGCGAAGGCAGCATCACCATCAACGGCGTTTCAGAGGATACCTCCTACGCCATCTACCAGCTTCTCGACCTCGAGAGCTACAACCAGCAGTCCGGTGCATATTCCTACAAGGTAAACAGCGCTTGGACAGCATACTTTGCTACCGATGAAGCCAAGGCTTACATCACCATCGACGAAGCAGGCTACGTTACCTGGGTAGCAGGCGAGGATGACGCTACTGTTGCTGCATTTGCACAGAAGGCTCTCGCTTATGCCAAGGCTAACGGTATTGACCCCGTTAAGACCTCTGACGACGGCGATATGGCAGTTACCGGAGACGTAGGTAAGTTCACAAACCTCAATCTCGGCTGGTACCTCGTTGACTCTACTGCAGGCGCTCTTTGCGGTCTTACTACCACCGACCCCGATGCTTCCATCAACGCTAAGAACGGTACTCCCACCGTTGACAAGCAGGTTCAGGAAGACCTTACAGGCATGTGGGGCGACGTTAACACCGCCGATATCGGTCAGATAGTAAACTTTATGACCATCATTCACGTTGCTGCAGGTGCTGAGAACTATGTTCTCCACGACGCAATGTCCGAGGGTCTTACCTTCACTCATGACCTTGACGAGGGCAGAGGTGTTACCGAGATCAAGCACGTAAACAGTGCAGGTGTTGAGACCGTACTTAATGCAGGTACGGATTACACAGTTAAGACAACCGAGTTCGGTGATGACTGTGACTTCGAGGTTATCTTTGCTGACGAGTTCGTTGCAACTCTCAAGGCAAACGACCGTCTCCTCGTATACTACAACGCAATGCTCAACCGTCACGCTGAGGTTGGTACTACCGAAGGCAACCCCAACGAATCCTACCTTGAGTACGGTGAAGATCACTTTACAACTCACGACAAGACCACGACCTATACCTTCTCTATCGATATCGTTAAGACCGATTCCTCCAACCTTCTTCTCGACGGTGCAGAGTTCCGTATCTACGATGCTGCTGTAGGCGGCAACGAGATCAAGGTCGTTCCTCTTATGGAGTCTGATGACGAAACCCCCATGCTTGACGATAACGGCAACCCCATGTACCGCCGCGCAAGAGATGACGAGGACGGTGTTTCTATCGTAGTTAAGGACGGTAAGGTTACTGTTGTCGGCTTTGACAACGGTGTTTACTACCTCGAGGAGACCGTTGCTCCCGCAGGTTACAACAAGCTCACCGCACGCAAGGAGTTCACCGTTGCTGATAAGAACCTTGATTCCATATTCAACGACGGTATCTACTCCACCGGTTCCGGTGTACACGTAGTTAACAAGACCGGTTCCATGCTTCCCGAAACAGGCGGTATGGGTACAGTTCTCTTCATCACTATCGGTGCTGTAGTAGTTCTCGGTACAGGTGTCGTTCTTGTAACAAAGAAGAGAATGTCCATGGTTCAGGACTAAGCGGGTACGACCCGTTAACGTAGGGGAGGGGTTACCCCTCCCGTAACCGATTTAATATTGTTCGAGGCAGGGGCAGTATAAATACTGTCCCTGCGATAGAACAGCAGGGACAAGCGTATGAAAAAAGAGAAAAAATCTAAAAAAGGAAAAGCGGTCACTATTATTCTTTTGGTAGTGTTCTTCATAGGCTTATCCGTGCTGTTGTATCCTACTTTAAGCAGCTACTGGAACTCCAAGACCCAGAGCGAAGCGATACTCGACTACGAAAAGATGCTTTCCTCATATAAGCCCGAGGATTTTACGGCTATATTTGAAAAGGCAAACGGATATAATAGATCACTTTACGAGCTTGATTTTCCGCTTCACGAATACATGGCAATAGAGAGCGAATACTGGGCGACCCTTGACGTCAGCGGAACAGGTATGATGGGTTATATCACCGTACCAAAGATAAATCAGGAGATGCCCGTCTACCACGGTACCGGAGATTCGGTATTAAGCATTGCGGCGGGACATATGCAGGGAAGTGCACTTCCCATAGGTGGTGAGGGTACACACTCTGTTGTCTCTGCACACCGAGGTCTGCCCACAGCTACGCTCTTTACACATCTTGACCGTATGGAGATAGGAGATACCTTTTATTTTACTATCCTTGACCGTACCTTTACCTACGAGGTGGATCAGATACGTATCGTAGAGCCTGACGATACGAGCCTTTTGCAGGCAGAAGAGGGAAAGGACTATTGTACCCTTCTTACCTGTACTCCCTACGGTATCAACACACAGCGTCTGCTTGTCCGCGGACATCAGATAGATGCTTCGCAGAAGCGAACACTTTACGTAGCAAACGAGGCATACCGTATAGATGCCCTTATCGTTACACCCTTTGTGGCTCTGCCGATCATATTTGCAGCGCTGATATACGTTATGTTTAAGCCCATTAAGAAAGAAAGTCTTGACGAATAGGAGGAAAATATGAAAAACGGTATCATACGGTTTTTAACTGTTGTTTTCTGTATGGTTATATTGACCGCACCCTTTTCTGTCTATGCAGAGGAGCAATATACTCTTTGCCTTGACTATAGCAAGGAAAATATTAAGTTTTCTGACCTTGATATAGCAATTTATCGTATCGCAGACCGTAATTATGACATACTCCCTCCCTACGAAAGTTATCCCGTGCAGCTTAAGGGGATCACCTCACAGACCGAATGGCTTAAGACTGCGCAGACCTTGAACAGTTATATTCAAGCTGACCGTATCGAGCCTTATATGACCGCGAAGACCGATGAACAAGGAAACGTACTGTTCAAGGATATAGACGAGGGGCTTTATCTGATATCGGGTATGGTGGCCGAGAAAGAGGGAAGAACTTTTAATTTCTATGATTTTATGATCCTTGTTGCCGAGGATATCAGCGCTAAACCCAAATCGGAAATCCACGAGCCCTTTGACGGTGAAAAAGTTTATACCATACTTAAGCTCTGGAAGGATGACAGTTCCAAGCAACGCCCTCCCTATATAAGCGTAGATATACTAAAGGACGCAGAGCTTTACGAAACCGTCACTCTTGATTCTGAAAACGATTGGAGCTATACCTTCAATACCGATTCTGCGGGAAAGTGGACGGTCGTGGAGAGGGATGTTCCCGAAGGGTATTTTGTTGTTATAACAGAGAAGGAGACCTCTTTTATTATTACAAATACCCTTTATAACACTAATCCCGATGACGGAACACCGGGAAAGAATACGGGAACTGATACCGGAACACCGGGTGGGAGTAAACCTGTTACCCCCGGTACCAACGCACCTCAGACCGGAGATACATTTCCTATGAAGCGTTATATGATAATGCTCTGTGTTTCCGGAATGATGCTTGTTGTTTTAGGCTTTGGTATGAGGAGAAAAGACGATGCGAAGGGCAGGTAAACTGATAATTATTATCGGTATTCTTCTTATACTTGTCAGCTTCGGCTTTATGTTGTATTGGCATATATCCTCGGTTAGAGCAGAGCTTGACGTATCAGACACTCTGATAAAGCTAAAGGAGCTTTTGCCACCCGAGAGCATTGGCAATCCCGAGGAGTTTTTTTCTATGGAGATGCCGGTTCTTGAGCTTGACGGCAGAGATATTATAGGTTTGCTTTCCATACCGCAGACGGATACAGAGTTGCCTGTTGCGGCTGATTGGAACAAGCGGACTCTTATCGCTCTCCCTCAGCGTTTTTCGGGCAGCACCTACGACAGCTCCCTTATAATAGGGGGCTATGACCAAAAGGGTCAGTTCGACTGCTTAAAGAAGCTTGATATCGGAAACGAGATTTTCGTCACCGATATGACAGGCGCTAAGTTCTCATATACCGTATCCGACATTCAGCGAAAAAAATCCGCCTCCTATGAAGTATTATCCGATCCCGCATCCGACCTTACACTCTTTGTCCGTGACGATGGCTCCGCCGACTATATCATTGTCCGTTGTATAAGAAAGATATTTGAATAAAAAACAACCGCCGGCTAATCGGCGGTTGTAATTCATTTTGACAAAAGCACCTTTTCCAAGGTATCCTTAAAATCCTTATACATATATAGACTTCCCAGGCCCAGTAGGGGTCTGTTTTCTTTTTTTGAGTCGGAATATGCCTTTTCCATAGCAGAATCCATACTGTCAAAGGCGTATGCCGTGACACCTTGCTTTTTAAATGCCTCGGCGTAGTCTTTTGAAGGAAGAGAACGGCTGTTATCGGGAGTTACACAATAGACGGTATGAGCTATCGGCTTTATGAGCGAACAGATATAATCATAGTCCTTATCCGCCATAACTCCGCTTATGATATTTATTTTTTCCTCAAAAAGCTCCTTTACGGTGTTGACCGCCGCCTCTACCCCTTGAGGATTGTGTCCGCCGTCATAAATGACGATAGGCTCGGCGGACAAGACCTCAAATCTTGCAGGCCATACGGTTTCGCATATGCCTTTGTGTATTATTTCTCGTTCAATTCCCAGTATCTCGGCACAGCTTACGGCAAGCATAGCGTTACGGGGCTGATAGCCGCCGATAAGCTTTAATTTAAAGGGCTTTCTGTAGCCTGTTACGTAGAAGGACGCACCGTCAAGGCTGAGGTTGATATCCCTTAATCTGCTGTAATCGCAGGGGCGGGCAAGGGAAGAGGAGTCCTCAATTATTTTCGCACAGGAATCAGGCATCATACCGTAGATAACGGGGCAGCCGTCCTTTATTATTCCTGCCTTTTCTGTGGCGATCTTTTCAAGAGTATCTCCCAAAAAAGCAGTGTGATCAAAGTCTATTCCGGTTATAACGGAAAGTAAGGGTTTTTTTATAATATTGGTAGAATCAAGTCTGCCGCCCATACCGCATTCAAGGACCACGATATCGCATTTCTGCTCGTAGAAATACAGAAATCCCGCAGCGGTAATAAGCTCGAACTCTGTCGGCGGATCATCCATAGAATCCGCAAGAGGTTTAATAATTTCAATAATATGGGCAAGCTCGTCATCGCTTATAGGCTCTCCGTTTACCGCCATACGCTCGTTGAAGCGGTATACGTAAGGTGAGGTAAAGGTGCCGACCTTATACCCTGCATTTACAAGAATACGGGTCAGCATAGAGGACACGGAGCCCTTACCGTTGGTGCCTGCGATATGGATAAACTTCAGCCTATCCTGAATGTTATCCATTTTGTTGCACAGCTCGGTTATTCGCTCCAGCCCCGGACGGCTGCCAAGCCAGCATATTGAGTGGATATATTCTATAGCTTCGGTATATGTCATCTTGTTATCATCCTTTTAATAGCAGAGCTTTTTACTATGGGTAAAAGCAAACAGAATTCCACCGTTGCTATCACCGCATATAATGGAATACGAGGCAATACACCTAACACAGGGGTACCGTACCATATCATAAGGGCGGCAGATTTTACTGTCATATTTCCTATGATGTGGGCGCAAGCCACCGAAGCACCCAGACGCAGTATATCCTTATTTCGAGGTAATACTCTTGATATTATTCCTGCAAACAGACCGACGCAGCCTGCACCTAACGTGATCAGCGGATTAATACCTCCCGCACCGTAGAATATCAAGGCACTTAACAGATCTGAGCATAACCCTACCGATACTCCTACCCAGGGCCCGAAAACAAATCCTGCAAAAATAATCGGCAGATTTTCAAATGTTATGCGGAGATTGCCGTCAGGGGTGGTCAAGAATTTGCACAGATACGCTATGACCACGGCAGCGGCGGTAAGTGTGGCGGCAATACAAAGGGTCTTGATGTTGCCGAAAATGCGAATGTTTTCTTTTTTTTGCATAAAAATACCTCCTTCCCACTTGTGCGGCGAAAGAGGTATAAATACAATATAGCCGTATTGAAGCGGGATGCAGAGACCGTACCGCGGGATAACCCTTCGTACATCGGACAACTCCCCGTTCCGATATCACTTCACGCAGGGTCTCTTACTCTTCACAAGAAGAATTATACTACACAAGTTAAGCGTTGTCAAGATTATGTATGAACATCGTTATATAACAAGGAAATAGTTAAAAAATTCACATTTTTGATAGAATTTATTAACTCAAAAAGAGCATAAATTGTTGATTATTGTTTCTATATATGTTATAATAGGATGGTTAGTTATTTATTTAACAAGTGTGAAAATACAATATCAAAATATATGAAACGAGGACGACTAAATGAACAAAATCACAGTTATCGGCTCGGGTAGCGTTGGCTCTACCATTGCTTATACCATGATCACTCAGGGCATTGCCTCCGAGGTGGTCATGATCGACATCAACGGAGAAAAGGCCGTAGGTGAGGCGCTTGATATCAGACAGGGTATCCCCTTCTGTAACCCCGCGCAGGTACATGCAGGCAGCTACAGCGATGCTAAGGGCTCCGACATCGTAGTTATCACCTCGGGTATTCCCCGTAAAGCGGGTCAGTCAAGACTTGACCTTGCGCAGATCAATGTTGATATGATAAAGAATGTTGCGCAGGAGATAACAAAATATGCTCCCGACGCTACATACGTTATCGTCAGCAATCCCGTTGACATCCTTACTTATGCGTTCCACAAGTATACCAACATCCCTGAGGAGCGTATCATCGGTTCGGGTACTATCCTTGACACCGCAAGACTCCGTGCAAGAATAGCAGAGTACTACTCCATAAGCCAGAAGAACGTCCATGCCTATGTCCTCGGTGAGCATGGCGACTCCTGCTTTATTCCTTGGTCTCTTGCCAATGTTTCCAATGTTCCCGCAAAGGACTTCGGCTCTGCCGTTAAGAATCTCGGCAGCCGTACGATCTACCCTGCCTTCAAGGAGGAGGATATCGAAGATTACGTCCGTAACTCGGGTGCAAGCGTTATACAGCGTAAGGGTGCTACCTTCTATGCAGTATCCATCTCTGTATGCCACGTATGCAAGTGCCTTCTCAGCGGTATCGATACCACTATGACGGTATCCACCATGCTTCACGGTGAGTACGGTATCGAGGATGTATGTCTCTCTCTGCTCAACGTGGTAGGCTCTAAGGGAGCACACAGTAAGGTCATCCTTCCTATGAGCGACGACGAGATCAAGGCTCTTCATCATTCGGCTGACTGCCTTAAGAATATCATCAACAGCGTTAACTTCTGATAACAGAAAGGAATATAAACTATGGAATACCGTATTGAACACGATTCTATGGGCGAGGTTAAGGTTCCCGCAGATAAGCTGTGGGCGGCTCAGACCCAGAGAAGCTCAGAGAACTTTCCCATCGGTGTGGGTATTGAAACAATGCCCCGCGAGATAATACACGCCTTCGGCATCCTTAAAAAGGCTGCCGCTATGGCAAACAATCTTCTCAAGCCCGAGAAGATGACGGACGAAAAGCTCGGTGCTATCGCACAGGCTTGTGACGAGGTCTCCTCAGGTGCGCTTATGGATAACTTTCCCCTTGTCGTATGGCAGACGGGAAGCGGCACACAGTCCAATATGAACTCAAACGAGGTCATCGCCAACCGCGGTAACGAGATCCTCGGCAAGAAACTGCTTCATCCCAATGATGACGTAAATATGAGCCAGTCCTCCAACGACACCTTCCCCACGGCTATGCATATTGCGGTTGTTATCGCTCTTGAGGATAAGCTCATTCCCGCGGCTGAAATGCTTATCGAGACCTTCAAACGCCTTGAAAAGGAGAACGAGGGAATCGTCAAGAGCGGTCGTACCCACCTTCAGGATGCAACTCCCATTACCTTCAGCCAGGAGATCAGCGGTTGGAGAAGCTCTCTTGAAAGAGACGTTGAGCTTATTAAGCTCGCAGTTAAGCCTCTCTACGAGCTTGCTTTAGGCGGTACGGCAGTTGGTACGGGTCTTAACACACCTAAGGGCTTTGACACAACGGTTGCAGCTAAGGTTGCAGAGATCACAGGTAAGCCCTTTGTTACCGCAGGCAACAAGTTCCACGCTCTTACATCCAAGGACGAGCTGGTATTTGCTCACGGTGCTATCAAGGCTTTGGCGGCAGATATGATGAAGATTGCAAACGACGTAAGATGGCTTGCCTCCGGTCCCCGTGACGGTCTGGGTGAGATCTTCATTCCCGAAAACGAGCCCGGCTCCTCTATTATGCCCGGCAAGGTAAACCCCACCCAGTGCGAGGCGGTAACGATGGTTGCTGTTCAGGTCATGGGTAACGACGTGGCTGTTTCTATGGCGGCATCCCAGGGCAACTTTGAGCTTAACGTATTTATGCCCGTATGCATCTACAACTTCCTTCAGTCCGCAAGACTGCTTGCAGAGGCTATCGTTTCCTTCAACAATAACTGTGCCGTCGGTATCAAGGCAAACAAGGAAAAGATGCACCACAATCTCCACAACTCCCTTATGCTTGTCACCGCACTTAACCCCTATATCGGTTACGAAAATGCGGCAAAGACAGCTAAGAAGGCGTATAAGGACAACATCTCCCTTAAGGAAGCCTGCGTAGAGCTTGGATTCCTTACTGCAGAGAAATTTGACGAAGTATTCCATCCCGAAGAGATGGTTTAATCGGAGGTAGTATATAAATGAAACTCAGTTATTTCCCCGGTTGCACCTTAAAGAACAAGGCAAAGGATCTTGACTTCTATGCAAGAAGGTCTGCCGAACTTCTCGGTGTAGAACTGGAAGAAATAGAAAATTGGCAGTGCTGTGGCGGTGTGTTTACCACATCCCGTGACGAGGTTGCCACAAAGCTCTCCTCTGTACGTGCCTTAAAGGACGCACAGGCAAAGGGTCAGGCTCTCGTCAGTGTATGCTCCGCCTGCCACAACGTAATAAAGCAGACCAATCACGCAATGCAGACCGATAAGGCATTTGCCGACAAGGTAAACCGCTATATGGCAGAGGAAAACGACTACAACGGTGAGACCGAGGTTCTGCATTACCTCGAAATGCTCCGTGACAAGGTTGGATTTGACACCTTAAAGGAAAAGGTAGTAAATCCCTTAAAGGGCAAGAAGATAGGCGCATATTACGGATGTCTGCTTCTTCGTCCCAATACCGTTATGGGTATGGACGATCCCGAAAATCCTACCATTATGGAGGATCTCATCAAGGCTTTAGGCGCAACTCCTGTCGTATACGCCAACCGTAACGAGTGCTGCGGCGGTTATATCGCGGTAGAAAGTCCCGAGCTTGCAAAGAAGAGAAGCAATGCAGTAGTAGAAAACGCAAAGGCACAGGGAGCAGAGATGATTATCACCGCTTGCCCTCTGTGTAAATATAACCTTATAAAGAACGGTGCCGATATCCCCGTAGTTTACTTTACAGAACTTCTGGCAGAGGCACTTGGAATAAAGGAGGACGCAAATGAATAAGAAAAACCTCCGTGAAGAAATAATACTCCGTTCCGGAGTAAACCCCAAGAAATGTATGAAGTGCGGCAAGTGCTCAGCTACCTGCCCCGCATACGATGAGATGGAATATCATCCTCATCAGTTTGTAAATATGGTGGACACGGGCGATATTGAGCCTCTGCTCAATTCCGATTCCCTGTATAAATGCCTTACCTGCTTTGCCTGTGTGGACCGCTGTCCCAGAGGTGTTGAGCCTGCAAAGCTTGTAGAGGCTGTCCGCCTGTCCGTTATCAGAAAGCAGGGTGAAAATCACCTCACCCCCAACGATATTCCTGCGCTTCTTGACGAGGACACCCCTCAGCAGTTACTCGTCAGCGCATTCAGAAAATATACCAAGTAAGGAGGAAGGACGAATATGCAAAGAATTGGCGTTTTTGTATGCTGGTGCGGCTCTAACATCGCGGGTACCGTTGACGTTAAGGCTGTTGCCGAGGCATTGAAGGCTGAACCCGGTGTCGTCTATTCCACCGATTATCAGTATATGTGCTCCCAGGCAGGTCAGAATCTTATTATAGATGCCGTAAAAGAGCATAACCTTACAGGACTTGTTATCTGCTCCTGCTCACCCCGTATGCACGAGGCTACCTTCCGTAAGACTGCGGCTGCCGCAGGTCTTAACCCCTACATGGTAGAGATCGCAAACATCCGTGAGCAGTGCTCCTGGGTACATAAGGAGATGCCCGTGGGTACCGAGAAGGCGATAATTCTCGGTAAGGCTGCAGTTGCAAAGGTAAATCTCAATACATCCCTCACCCCCGGCGAGTCCCCCGTTACCAAGCGTGCTCTTGTTATCGGCGGCGGTATCGCAGGTATCCAGACTGCACTTGACATCGCAGATGCAGGCTTCCCCGTAGACATCGTTGAGACCAAGCCCACCATCGGCGGTAAGATGGCTCAGCTCGATAAGACATTCCCCACACTTGACTGTGCGGCTTGTATCCTCACACCTAAGATGGTTGACGTTGCCCAGCACGACAAGATCCGTATCTTCTCCTACAGCGAGGTAACCGAGGTTAAGGGCTTCGTAGGTAACTTTGACGTTACTATCAAGAAGAAGGCAAGATTTGTTGACGAGACCAAGTGTACCGGCTGCGGAGACTGCGTTGACAAGTGTCCTATGAAGAAGAACCCCAACGAGTTCAATATGGGTATGGACAACCGCTCCGCTATCTACATTCCCTTTGCACAGGCAGTGCCCAAGGTTGCGACCATTGACGCAGGCGCTTGTACGATGCTCAAAAAGGGTAAATGCGGACTTTGCTCTAAGGTCTGCGGCGCAGGTGCTATAGACTATACTCAGAAGGATGAGTTTATAGAAGAGAAGTACGGTGCGATAGTTGTTGCTACAGGCTTCAACCCCATCAGCATGGATAAATTTGACGAATATGCTTACAGCCAGTCTAAGGATGTTATCACCTCTCTTGAGTTTGAGAGACTGACCAACGCGGCAGGCCCCACACAGGGCAAGCTCCTTCGTCCCTCCGACGGTAAGCATCCCCATAAGATAGTGTTCGTACAGTGCGTAGGCTCCCGTTGTGCGGCTTGTGCAGAGAAGGGCAAGGAATATTGCTCCAAGATATGCTGTATGTACACCGCAAAGCACGCAATGCTTACCCGTGACAAGTATCCCGATACCGAGGTTTACGTATTCTATATTGACGTTCGTACCCCCGGTAAGAACTTTGACGAGTTCTACCGCCGTGCAGTTGAGGAATACGGTGTAAATTATATCAAGGGTATGGTGGGTAAGATAGTTCCCGAGGGTGACGTGCTTAAGGTACAGGCTTCCGATCTTATCTCTAATAAGCAGCTTCATATCGATGCTGACCTTGTAGTTCTTGCAGCGGCTATCGAGCCCGACAAGTCTGCAAGACCCCTTGCAACCATGCTTACAGCAAGTATGGATACCAACGATTTCTTTACAGAGGCTCATCCCAAGCTCCGTCCCGTAGAGAGCCCCACGGCAGGTGTGTTCCTCTCCGGTGCTTGCCAGGGTCCCAAGGATATTCCCGAGACCGTATCCCAGGCAGGTGCGGCAGCTTCCAAGGTCATCGGACTTCTTTGTAAGGATAAATTAACAGGTAACCCCTGTATTGCAAGCGCAAACGAAATGATGTGTAACGGCTGCTCCTCCTGTGAGAGAGTATGTCCCTACGGTGCTATCACCTATAGCGATAAGGAATTCCGTATGCCTGACAGAACCACACAGATAAGACGTGTTGCTTCTGTAAATCCTGCGGTATGTCAGGGTTGCGGTGCCTGCACCGTGGCTTGCCCCTCGGGCGCAATGGATCTCAAGGGATTCACAAACAGTCAGATCATGGCGGAGGTAGACGCGATATGCAAATGAAAGAATATAAGCCTTTAATCGTTGCATTCTGCTGCAACTGGTGTTCATATGCAGGCGCAGACCTTGCAGGTAACAACCGTCTTAACTATCCCGCAGATGTTAAGATCATCCGTGTACCCTGCTCCTGCCGTGTTAATCCCATGTTTATTCTCCGTGCTTTCCAGCGCGGTGCCGACGGTGTAATCCTCTGCGGCTGCCATCCCGGTGACTGCCACTACACCTCCGGTAACTACTATACCCGCCGTCGTATGGCAATGCTCTTCTCTATGCTTGATTATCTCGGTGTCGAGAGAGAGCGTACCCGTGTAGAATGGGTATCTGCGGCAGAGGGCGCAAAGTTTGCCGCTACTATGAATGACTTTGTAGCACAGGTAACAGCCCTTGGCGAAAATAAGAGATTGGAGGATCTGAGATGCAAAAGATAACTCGCGATCAGCTGATCACAAAGGCAGTAAGCCTTCTTAATGACGGAACGGTTTCCGCAGTTCTCGGTTGGCAGAAGGGTGAGTTCGATTACGATATCACTCCCGCCGTTTTTACAACCGAAGAAGAAATAAAAAATAATTTTGTCTACAATGATTTCTGCGGAGCTAACTTCTCCAAGTATCTTGTAGCAAATACCAAAAAGATCGAGGGCAAGATCCTTGTATTCCTCAAGCCCTGCGATACATACAGCTTCAACCAGCTTCTCACCGAGCATCGCTTTGACCGTGAAAAGGTCTATGCGGTAGCAATCGGCTGTGAGGGTATGGCTGACGTAGTTAAGCTTAAGAACAAGGTAGACGGCATCCTGTCTATAGATTATAAGGATGATGCAATGTACGTTGACACTCTCTACGACGGAGTAGTTAAGGTAGATTATGCTGATGTTTTAGCAGAGAGATGTATCAACTGTAAGAGCAAAAAGTGCGTTGCATACGACGAGCTTATGGGCGAGGACGGTGAGGTTATAGACTCCGCACGTTTTGACGAGGTAGCGGCACTCGAGGCTATGACCCCCGATGAACGCTTTGCTTTCTGGCAGAACGAGCTTTCCCGCTGTATCCGTTGTAACGCTTGCCGTGATGCTTGTCCCGCCTGCAC
>JAFQHD010000073.1 GCA_017398145.1 Clostridia bacterium | reverse complement strand
AAGGGATATTTTGTGAAATCCTTTTCGTCGGCGTACTATGTACGACAGAGAAGGATTTCGCAAAAAGCAAGGAATGGCGAGGGAAATTCGATGTTTCCCTTGCCATTATTATTTCTGCTTGCTGTCTTTGTCACGATGATATTTTGTCTTATTATCCTGATACCTTGCGTTAGACCGAGTTTGTCAGCACTCTGAAATACTTTTCCGTTTTTCGGGAAAGTATTTTTTTATTTATTCCTCTTTTGACATATTTCTCCGCATATGCGGTTTATACTTATATAAAAACGAAAGGACAGGAAAAATGCAAGGGGCAAAATGCAATATAGAATACGATGAAGGTATCCTTGTTATAAAGATATCGGGGGATATCGACCATCACAGCGCAAAGCCGCTAAGAGAAGAGATAGACACGGACCTTTATCTCTACCGCGCCAAAACAGTCATTATGGATCTACAGGGAGTTGATTTTATGGATTCATCCGGACTGGGGCTGATCCTCGGCAGATATACCAAGATAAACGATCTCGGAGGACGGCTCATCATTGCCAACCCCGACGACAGCGTATCGAAGATTTTGGCATTAGCCGGTACGGACAAGCTTATAACCATCAAGAAAGCGGAGGAAGCAAAATGAAAAAAGATCTTATAAACGAAATGAATCTCCGTATCCCCGCTCTGTCGGTAAATGAGGGATACGCCAGATACGCGGTATCCTCCTTTGCCAGTCAGCTCGACCCCACCCTTGAGGAGATCGCGGATATCCGCACCGTAGTCTCCGAGGCGGTGACAAACTCCATAATCCACGGTTACCGTGAGGTCAAGGGGGATGTGTTTATATCGGTAAAATACTATAACGACAGGACAGTAAAGATAACTATACGGGATAAGGGCTGCGGTATTGCGGATATAGAAAAAGCCACCGAGCCCTTCTACACAGGGGACCCTGCCGGCGAGCGCGGCGGAATGGGCTTTACCATAATGTCAAGTTTCACCGATAAAATGAAGATAAAATCCATACTCGGAAAAGGAACCACAGTTACGTTGGAAAAAAGGTTACATAAAAACGTGACGAGAGGTTAAAATGCGAAATAATCAAACCTTACTACGACAGATAAAGGACGGAGATGAGGCGGCTCTTGAGAAACTGATAAACGAAAATATGGGGCTTATAAAAGCTGTGGCTTTGCGATTTCTCGGCAGAGGAGCAGAGACCGAGGATCTTATCCAGATAGGCGCTATCGGTATGATAAAGGCAGCAAGAAGCTTTGATTTTTCATACAACACAGAGTTTTCCACCTATGCCGTTCCCCTTATCATAGGGGAAATACGGCGGTTTCTGCGAGATGACGGACAGATAAAGGTCAGCCGAAGTATAAAACGACAAGGTGTTGCCGTTATGCGAAAAAGCGAGGAGCTGACCCGTACCTTGGGCAGAGAACCGACCGTAGGAGAGTTGGCACGTGAGTGCGAAATGTCTCCCGAGGAGGTGACCTACGTTCTTGAGGCGGTGTCCCCCGTTCATTCGCTCCACGAAGCTGTGGGAGGAGATAATACGCTGACCTTGGAAAGCGTTATATCCGACAAGGAAAATGCAATAGAACGGCTCACCGACCGTATAGCCTTGGGCGAGGCTATAGCAACTCTTGACGAAATATCAAGAAAGATACTGCATCTAAGATATATAAAAGAGCTGTCCCAACAACAGACGGGAGATATCCTTGGGTTAAGTCAGGTCAAGGTCTCAAGAGAAGAAAAAAAGATTATGCAGAAATTAAAGCAGGCGCTATAATTAAATGTAAAATGTAAAATGTATAATGTATAATGTATAATAAAGGGAGACCGCTTCATAAGAAGCAGTCTCCCTTCAGATTGATGACAAAGTCATCAATCTGACCAGAGGCTGAGAAACGAAGGGTTATTTTGTGAAATCCTTTTCGTCGGCGTACTATGTACGACAGAGAAGGATTTCGCAAAAAGCAAGGAATGGCAAGGGAAATTCGATGTTT
>JAFQHD010000072.1 GCA_017398145.1 Clostridia bacterium | reverse complement strand
GGCTACTACACCGTGCTTGTAAGATACAACGACGGCACACAGAAGTTCCTCTACCAGCAGGTAGATGTAACCGAGCCTACCTTTGCAGCAGACGGTCTCCAGCTCACAGTTGGTAACCTTGCAGATGTTAAGGTTATCAGAACCGCATACGGCACATATAAGACCGTATCCGAGATCAAGAAGGCGGCGGGTGCAAGATCCTTCACCGCAAAGAATGATATCAAGGGCGCAGAGTCTTACATGATCCAGTACAGACAGTCGGGTACAGTAACTGTAGCAGTTCAGTATAATGACGGCTACACCAAGATCTATACCTACGAGGTACAGCAGAAGGTTCCTACCTTTGTACAGTCTAACAATGTAGTAACCATCGGCAATATCGACGATCTTTATATCGTAAGATATGCTATGGGTGAATACAAGACCTCCGCTGAGATCAAGAGAGCAGCAGGCTCTGTAGCACTTAAGGCATCTGCCGCAGTTGACGGCGTTATCACAGTAAAGAACCTCAAGGCAGGCACCTACACCTTCTGTGTACAGTATAACGACGAGTCCTATAACTACTACGTTATCACTGTAGAATAATTAAACTTGATGAAAAAGCATCCTTCGGGATGCTTTTTCTACCTTCACTATTCACTATTATCTATTCTCTATTCACTATTCACTTGGTTTTAAGTTTAAGTGAATAGTATTTGCTTGGTATAACGGTAAGCTACAGCAAATCACGTCCTATTATCAAAGACCGCTTCTTTAGTGAATAGTGAATAGTGAATAACGAATAGTGAATAACTAATAGTGAAAATGAATAAATATAAAATAAAAATTGACAAAAGTTTGTTTATATGTTACAATAATTACCAGGATCATTGTCCGTAAAAACATTATATAAAGGGAGGAAATTATGAAACGCTTTTTCACATACGCAAAAAAAGCTATGGCATTGGCATTGGTCGCCATGATGCTTCTGTCTGTAGCTCCCATTATCTCGAGTGCTGCCGAAAAGATTACGGTACCGGATGACGGACGTCAAAAGATGGCTGTTATTCCCGATGTTACTGCAACCTCCGAGTTCGGTATCACAGATACTATCGTCGTAAACGAAAACGGCGAAAGGGTAAAGAGCCCCAGAGAAGCGGCTGCGTCCGAGGCGGGTGTTATCATCGATGATGTTGCAGGCTTCCCGGCAGAGTATAACAGTATGACTGTTACCAACGAGGCGGGCACCTCTATCATCACAGAGATACAGGATCAGGGATATTCGGGTAACTGCTGGGCTTTTGCTGCCATCGCGGCGGCAGAGACCGCATATATCCGTCACAATCCCGATGCAACCCACGTTGACTATTCCGAGGCGGCACTTGCATACTTCGGCAACAGACCCAGAACCACGGATCTGACCGACCCTATGTGGGCTGACGGCACAAACAGTCCTACTCCTCACGATATGGGCGGTAATGCACTTATTGCAGGCTCTGCACTTGCAAGATGGTGCGGTCCTATGCCCGAGGCCATGCTTCCTCCCTGTGATTTCTACGGTGCATATAAAGCATGGGGAATGACAGACGATATGCGGTATGTTGCTGAACAGCATATGCTTGCAAACGTTATGATCTATGCAAGAAATCAGGCTCAGATGAAATCAGCTATCCAGACCTTTGGCGGTGTATACATTCTTTATTATCACGATCACGGCTTCGTTAAGAATATTCCTAATGCGACTACCTATTATCAGAGCTACTATACCGGTATCAATCATGCCGTTTACTGTGTAGGCTGGAACGATAATGTTCCCGTTTCCTCATTTACTATGCCCCCTCCCGGTCCCGGTGCATGGCTTATGAAGAATTCCTGGGATGAGAGCTGGGGTAACGGCGGCGGATATTTCTGGCTGTCCTATTATGATACCTCTCTTTATGATGCCTGGATCATGGACTTTGAGAATATCGACAACGTAGACAACAACTATCAGTTTGACGGTGCATGGGGCGAAGGCTTCTACTATTTCTGGTATAATGCACCCTATGAAAGACATCCTCTGGCGCAGGCAAATATGTTCCACGCAAAGGGACACGAGAGGATCAAGCAGGTCGGTATATTTACCTATAACGAGGCAGGAACTGCCACCGTTGAAATATGGACGGGTATGACCGATCCACACAATCCCGAGACAGGTACAAAGAGAGCATCGGTATCCGAAGCCTTTACGGGCATCGGTTACCGAACGATAAAGCTTCCTGAGCCTATCGAGGTATCTGCCGGTGAAAGATTTGCGGTGGTCTTAAGGGTTCAGACCGGTTGCAGCCAGCCTTCATACGGTGTGTACGAGTATGAGCCCTATGCCAAGGCATTCCCCGGTCAGTCCTACTACTATGATCCCCAGTACGGAACATGGACTATGGATACCGCAAACGCATTCATCAAGGCATTTACCGAGGACGTAGAGGTTGACACAACCGAGCTTCAGAAGCTTTATGATGCAGCCTTTGAGTACGGCTTCACACCCGAGGACAATATGTTTATGGCCGAGGCGAAGAAGGTTCTTGATATGGAGGATCCCGGCAAGCAGAGAGTTACCAATGCATATAAGTTCCTCTATTCCAACTTTGCGGGTACGGCAGCGGTTATCGACTTTGAGGGTGTTCACAACGGAGCAGAGAACATTCCCTCGCTTATAAATGTTCCTAAGGGATCTTATGCAACACTTCCCAATGATACTCCTTATTATCCCGAATGGGCGTTTATCGGCTGGAGCGAATCGGGACACGCTGATACCTATTACTATCCCGGTCAGACTATTTTCGTTGACAGATCCATGAAGCTCAAGGCGGTATGGAAACGCTCTGACGGTGACGGCTTATATCTGAGAAGCGGCGGCTTCTATGCGGTTTACTACGATCCCAACGGCGGTGCCTGGGACGGCGAGAACACCAATATTGCAAAATCGGATTACCAGTTCGGTCTTATGAACTACGGTCAGAATTTTGTCTTCCCCAAGGCAACGGCAACCCTCAGCCGCAAGGGCTACAGACTCCAGACTGATAAGGACGATATGACACAGGTCGAGTTCTGGTCGGGTAACGGTAAGGGACGGCTTACCTACGGAGACCCCAGAAACAACGGCTATGAGTTTGAATTATATAACAACCACTATAAGAATTCGGTATTTATGGTCAACACCGACCGTGTTCCTTACGGTGAAAATATTTTCGTAAACGCAGCCTGGGACCCCATCATTACATACGATATGAATGACGGCTCGGGCATTAAGGTACAGGATTTCGTATATATTACCGACGGTAATGAATACAGAATTCTTGCAACCGCAGATGTAACCAAGTATTCTTCATCCTCTGATTTCAATCCTGCAAAGGATAACAAGAATACTCTCCGTAAAAACCGTGAAGGCTATGACGGTCTTACCGTTATTCCCGCAAACGACGGAAACCCCGTTATGAGTTGGAACACCAGAGCGGACGGCTCGGGCAGAATATATGAGGTAGGTGAGATAGCAGAGATCACAGAGCCTGTCACTCTCTATGCTATGTGGGAGTATATCGAGCACGAGCACAGTTACACAGCTGAAATAACCAAGGAGCCTACCTGTGCAGAGGAAGGCATTATGACCTATACCTGCCGTTGCGGTGACAGTTATACCGAGGCGATTGCCAAGGTTGATCACAGCTTTGACACCGGTACTACCACAACTCTTCCCAACTGTACCGATGATGGTATCAAGACCTATACATGTACCGTTTGCGGTGAGACCAAGACCGAAACCGTCGCAGCTCTCGGTCACGTATGGAAGGCATGGGAGGTAATTCGCGAAGCTACCGAAACCGAGGACGGCTTACAGCGCAGAGTATGCCGCAGAGGTTGCGGTGCAGTAGAAGAAGAGGTTATCCCCGCATTCGGAACTCCCGAGATTCCCGAGCTTTCGGTATCCGCAGAGGGTCCCAATATCACAATCTCCGGTATGGTTGACGTAAAGGAAGTATTCATCGCCCTCGGTGAGTACAGTATATACCGTGATGTCAAGAACAATATGGTGGTTCAGCTTACACAAAATAAGCTTAACGGTGCAAGTGAGTATACCTATACTCTTAAAGAGGGCGGCTACTACACCGTGCTTGTAAGATACAACGACGGCACACAGAAGTTCCTCTACCAGCAGGTAGATGTAACCGAGCCTACCTTTGCGGCTGACGGTCTCCGACTCACAGTCGGCAATCTCGCTGATGTTAAGGTTATCAGAACTGCATACGGCACAT
>JAFQHD010000071.1 GCA_017398145.1 Clostridia bacterium | reverse complement strand
CTATGCGCTTAAGCATTACGCTCTCCTGCACCGACTGATCGGGACGTCCGATGAAATATCTGTAGAGATTCTCGTCCATGTAGTAGAGATTCTTACATAGGGGCAGAGGTGCATACAGAAAGAGATTGTCAACATAGAAGGTGTGCTTGGGCAGCACCACTCCCGAGGCGCGGACAACCTTGGTACGGAAGATGACCGAATGCATCATAAGATACTGTGAGGGATTGAAGGGTCTTATATCATCCCATGTACAGATCCTGTCCTTGGGGAAAATATTTGAGTATCTCATTATATGACCCGCACCCTCGGGGTGCTCGTAAACGTAGTTACACAGAAACAGGTCTATCTGCTTGCCCTCACGGACGAAGCTGCGGATACGGTCCATAACTCGCTTGAGCGCTATGGTGTCAAGCCAGTCGTCCGAATCCACCACCTTAAAATAAAGACCTTGAGCATTCCTTATTCCTTGATTTACTCCCTCGCCGTGGCCTCCGTTTTCCTGATGGATGGCACGGACTATGTTGGGATATCTGGCAGCATATTCGTCTGCTATCTCAGCGGTGTTGTCCTTTGTGGAACCGTCGTTTATTATGAGAATTTCAGCCTCGTCTCCTGCAGTCAGAAGCGTTTCTATGCAGTGGCGCATATACGCAGCCGAATTGTAACAGGGAACGGTAAAGGTTATAAGCTTCATATTATTTTTCCTCGGTGAGGGTATCGCAGAGCTGTAGTGCCAGCGATACGATCTTGTCCATATTATAATATTTATATTCTGCCAGTCTGCCCAGCAGCAGGAGATTTTCGTATTCCTTTGCCTTGGACAGATATTTTTGATACAGAGAATTGTTTTCGTCGTTTATGATTGCGTAGTAGGGGATATCCTCGGTCTCGGGACGGTATGAACGGGAGAACTCCTTCATTATTGTGGTTGAGCCTTCCATTTCCTGACCTGTGAGATACTTGTACTCGGTGATACGTGTATAGGGCTCGTCTACGGTGTAGTTCACCGTACCGTGGCTTTGATAATATGTAACATCGTGATGCTCAAATCCGAAATCAAGGGTACGGTAGGGCAGAGCTCCGTAGCAGTATCCGAAAAGCTCGTCAAGCGCACCTGTGTATATCACCTTGCCCTCGAATATTTCATTTTCAAAGATGATCTTATCTTCAAATTTGAGATATGCATCGGCATTTACAGAGCATTTTACGGTTATGTTTTTGTGATCGAGCATACGCTCAAACATAGGGGTATAGCCATAAAGGGGCATACCCTGATATTCATCCTGAAAATACCTGTTGTCACGGGAGATAAACACGGGAACACGGGCAGTGGTCGCGGGATCTATCTCCTCGGGCTTCTGTCCCCACTGCTTCATCGTATAATGAAGAAAAACGTTATTGTATACAAACTCCGCAAGCTCACGGATGTCGTCATCTGTACTTTCACGCATTTCGCCTATAGGCACTTTTTTCTGCGGGCCGTAGGCAGAAATAAGTTTTTTCTCAAGCATTTCTGCTTTTTTCGCGGAGAACACCTTATACAGGGAATTGAGGTTAAAGGGCACGGGAAATTCAAGCTCTCCCGCCTTTGCTAAAACCTCGTGGTCGTATTTTCTCCACTCGGTAAAGCGGCTTAAATATTCGTATACCCGCTTTTCGTTTGTGTGGAAGATATGAGGTCCGTACTTATGTATAAGTATTCCGTTTTCGTCGGTGCAGTCGTAGGCATTTCCGCCGATATGGGGTCGTCTTTCGAGCACCAGGACCCTCTTGCCCGCATCAGCAAGAGACCTTGCGCACACGGAGCCCGCAAAGCCGCTGCCGACTATAATGTAATCAAACATTTGCTTCGACCTTGAATATTACCTTTCTTAAGGGAGCGCTGCCGCGGCTGGTCATAACACCGGGGCGGTGGCTCTCGCCGGGCCAGAATATCGCAAACTCACCTGCCTCAAGCTCGCAGTTTACAAAGCTCTCGGGAGTTTTATAGAACTCGTAATCGTGAGGCTCGTCAAAGGGAAAGTCCACGGTAAGACCGCTCATCTCTTTTACATGTATCTGCTCACTTTCTGCCACGACATACTGGATATCTATATATTTTCTGTGGTTCTCAAACTTATCGGGCTGAGCTTCCTTTGTGTCGTAGCCCTGAACGACAGCGAAAACTCGCTCACCGTCTATTTCGTATTTTCCGGGCTCAAGGGTAGGGTCGGAGAATTTTTCTGCAACTTCCTTTACCTTTATAAAATCGGGATGGAGACAGAGATATCTGTCAAGGTTAAATATCTTATCTATTATCATAACCGTACCTCTCAAAAAGCATATATAGCAATTATATCACAACTATTAATATTTTTCAACACTTATGATTGACTTTTTATTTCCTATATATTATACTGTATTTTGTTTGTAAAACAATTATAAACGATATTCCATTAAAAATAAAGAATGTAAAACATTAAGATTTTCTTAAGGATAGAAAAATGGACGTAAAAAAGACAAAAGCAATAAAGAGAGCTCTGCGGGACACGTTTCCCATTTTTGCGGGGTATTTAGTGCTTGGTATCGGCTTTGGCGTGATGCTTGCCAAGAGGGGCTTCGGGACCTATTGGGCGGCGATAATGAGCTGTACTATGTATGCGGGCTCTATGCAGTACGTAGCGGTGGAGCTGCTTGCTGATGCAGTTACCGTAGGTTATGCAATCATGATGACCGTACTGGTCAATATTCGTCACGTTTTCTACGGAGTTTCTCTTATAGACAAATACCGTGATGCGGGTTGGCGCAGATTTTATATGATATTTGCCCTCACCGACGAGACCTATTCGCTGGTCAGCACCACCGAGGTTTCCGAGGATGTAGATAAGAACAGCTATTATTTCTTCGTATCCCTCTTTGACCAGCTTTACTGGATATGCGGATGCTGTATCGGTGCGCTTATGGGTAATCTCATAGAATTCAACTCCGCAGGCATCGAATATGCTATGACTGCGCTCTTCGTCTGCATCTTTGCGGATCAGTGGCTGTCGGTGGGCGGCAGAAAGCTGCTTTCGGGTAAGCATATCTCCGCTACGGTTGGTGTGGGAGCAACGCTTATCTCCCTTATTGCATGCAATATCCTTGAAATAGAGTACTTCCTTATCCCGTCTATGATAATAATTTTAGTGTCGCTGATATTACTGCGACCCGTCCTTGACAGAAGGGAGGATGAAAATGCCGAGTAATGTTACCGGGGGACATACCCTCCTGCTTATCGCCGTGATAGCGGCGGTCACATTGGTGCTTCGTGCCGCCCCCTTTATACTTTTCAGAAGCGGACGTACTCCTGCCATCGTTACATATCTCGGCAGAGTAATGCCTCCCGCGGTTATAGGTATGCTTGTCATATACTGCTTTGCGGATATCGACTTTACCCGCTGGCAGGCGTTTGTGCCGGCACTTATTGCCGCCGCAATAGTTATCCTTCTTCATATATGGAAGAGAAATTCCCTTATCTCCATAGGAGCAGGAACTGTGGCGTATATGCTGATGATACAATTTTTATTTAAGTAATGAATTGAACACTTCGTGTTCGTGAATTGACCTTTGGTCATAAATTGGCTTCGCCATGAATTGAAAGCCGCGGGCTTTCATTAAGGTAGATTTTCGCTTCGACGAAAATCAATTATAATTCAAATCAGCTTTTGTCTTCGGGCAAAAGCCTTCCTTAATGCGCCGAAGGTGCAATTTATGACGGCAAAGCCGTCAATTCATGTGTCATAGACACAATTCATGATATCTTTGATATCAATTCATTGTTTACAATTTGTTCTTGACATTTGAAAAATAGTATGTTATAATGATTCCACCTCTGCGGAGAGGTCTTTTTTTGTCGTGTTTATTTCTCCGTGGAGGGAGATAATTCCGGACATAGTTCCGCCCGGAACTATGATCTTAAAAATTCTATCGGGAGGTGCCAAAGTATGAGAGTTAAGATTACTATGGCTTGCACTGAGTGCAAACAGAGAAATTACGACACAAAGAAAAACAAGAAAAACGATCCGGACAGACTTGAGATGAAGAAGTACTGCAGGTTCTGTCGCAAGCACACTCTTCATAAGGAAACCAAGTAATTAGGAGGCTATTATGGCAGAGAACGAAAACAAGGTAACCGAAGAGGTTACAGAAAAGAAGGAAGCTAAGGCGACAAAGGCTTCCAAGCCTGTCAAGAACAAGGTTCCTCTGGGCAAGAGAATTGCCAAGGCCTTCAAGGAGTTCAAGGCAGAGTTCAAGAAGATAGTTTGGAGCAGCAAGAAGGCTACCTTCAGCAACACAGCGCTTGTAGTTGCATGTATGGTTATCGTAGCTGTTGTTATCGGTCTGCTTGACACCGGTTTCTCCACTCTTCTCAACTGGATCGCAGGTCTTATATAAGTCCGCGTCGGAGTAAATTGCAATGAGCGATTTTCACGAAGCCAGTCCCGAGGTGCGCTGGTATGTAGCGCATACCTATTCGGGTTATGAAAATAAAGTCAAGACCAATCTCGAAAAGATTGTAGAAAACAGAGGCATGCAGCATCTTATCAAGGATTGCCGTATTCCCGTGGAGATATCCGTGGAGAACGAAGGCACCGAGAACGAGAAGGAGATCGAAAGTAAGGTCTTTCCCAGCTACGTTCTTGTTAAGATGATCATGACTGACGAGAGCTGGCACATCGTTCGTAATATTCGCGGTGTAACAGGTTTCGTGGGTCCGGGCTCTAAGCCTGTACCCTTGACAGACGAAGAGGTTGCTGCTATCGGTATCGAGGTACGTACAGTAGAGCTCGGTTACAACTTAGGCGACAGCGTCAAGATCACAGGCGGTCCTCTTGCAGGATTCGTGGGTGTGGTCGAAGAGATCTCGTCTGACAAAAAGAAGATCAAGGTTATGGCGTCCATGTTCGGACGCGAAACGCCTGTCGAGCTTGACTCTGACAGCGTGGAACTTATTCAGTAATAAGTTCGCATTATGTGGGAGAGGGAAAAATTTTACTTAATTCTCTCGAAAAAAACCACTTCAGGAGGTAATTTAAAATGGCAAAGAAAATAATGGGCTATATCAAGTTACAGATAGAAGCCGGCAAAGCTACACCCCAGCCCCCTATCGGTCCTGCGCTGGGTCAGTACGGTGTAAGCATTCCTAACTTTACAAAAGAGTTCAACGAAAGAACCAAGAACCAGATGGGCTACGTTATCCCCGTAGTTATCACAGTTTATGCAGACCGTTCTTTCTCTTTCATCACCAAGACTCCTCCCGCACCCGTTCTTATCAAGAAGGCTTGCGGTATCGAGACAGCATCCGGCACACCTAACAAGACCAAGGTAGCTAAGCTTACTAAGGATCAGGTTAAGGAAATTGCTGAGAAGAAGATGCCCGACCTTAACGCAGCTTCTCTCGAAGCAGCTATGAGCATGATCGCGGGTACAGCCCGCAGCATGGGTATCACAGTTGAAGAGTAATCGAGGAGGTAGCAAATAATGAAGTACGGTAAGAAGTATAATGAAAGCGTAAAGCTTGTTGATAAGTCCAAGCTCTACGATCCCAAGGAAGCCCTTGAGCTGGCTTGCCAGACCGCAAAGGCTAAGTTTGACGAAACAATCGAAATGCACATCCGTCTCGGCGTTGACTCCCGTCACGCTGACCAGCAGGTAAGAGGCGCGGTAGTTCTCCCCAACGGTACAGGTAAGACTGTTCGTACCCTCGTTTTCTGTAAGGAAGACAAGGTTCAGGCAGCTCTCGACGCCGGTGCAGACTATGCAGGTTCTACCGAGTACATCGAGAAGATCCAGAAGGAAAACTGGTTCGAGTTCGACGTTATCATCGCTACCCCCGATATGATGGGTATGATCGGTCGTCTCGGTAAGGTGCTTGGTCCTAAGGGTCTTATGCCTAACCCCAAGGCCGGTACAGTTACTCCCGACGTTGCTAAGGCTGTTACAGAAGCTAAGGCAGGTAAGATCGAGTACCGTCTTGACAAGACCAACATCATCCACTGCCCCATCGGTAAGGCATCCTTCGGTGCTGACAAGCTCCTTGAGAACCTTAACACACTTCTCGGTGCAGTTATCAAGGCTAAGCCCGCTGCTGCAAAGGGTCAGTACATCAAGAGCTGCGTTATCGCATCTACAATGGGCCCCGGCATCAAGGTTAACTCCTCTAAGGTAGGTTAATTACAAAAAACAGAACTTGCGTAAAGCAAGTTCTTTTTTTGTAATGCAGAATGCAGAGTGCAGAATGCAGAATTAAGGTTGAAAGCGGTTCGACTATTCGAACCGCTTTCTTCACTTTATAACTTCTTCTGCAAAACCAATTTGGTATATTTGTCCTCGCTTAAGTCCTTGACTATCTCAAAGCCTGCGTTTTTGTATTCGGATATCAGGCGCTCTATCTCGTCAGATTTTAGCATAAACAAAAGATCTGTATCAATATATGCTTCGATATAGTCATATTTCTCATGCTCTGCCCGAAAACAAGCTCTCTCTATGAGGGCTTTTTCTATTCCGCACCAACGGAAATTCTGATGCACGCGCATATCGACTATAGAAAATACCCTTGCTCCCTCGGGTACGCTTGCAAGCTCCTCGGGAGTATAGGCAAAGTGTTCTATTCTATTCGATCTGGGATGTCGGCGTATACCGAGGCAGGTATATTTGTCTCTGTCACCGCAGTTGCAGAAGCCCACCGGGATATTATCCCCCAGCTCGTATATAAATCCGGTCATACGGTCCTCTTTTATGAGCTTTCTTGCCCTGTCTGCCCAGATCATAGTCATCTCCGCATCGGTCAGGTGACCTTCTTTTATGCGGCGCCGTATAAGACGGTTGTCCTCCTCGTATTCCTCATGGGTGCAGTCATACACGGTGGAGAAATCCCGCATATGCTTATCAAAGTTACCCGCAAAGCGAAGAAAATGTAAAAATATATTCAGATTATAGATTTTAATATAGAAATATTTAAGATTGTCCTCTACTATACGGCATTTAAGTTCGTGGGAAAGGGGTGCATCAATAAATCTGATCAAAAAGGACTCAACAGCTTTCATTATGGGAGGATTGCGCTTTAAGCGGTCGGTCATAGGTGACGGATAATCGGATACCGGTTCCGAGTCTATCCTTTTTGCAAGCTCGTAAGCGAGAGCCGCGTGCTTTTCAAAGCATTCTATGTTTCCTTCCTCAAGATACAGTAATGCCCTCATTGTATCGTGATGGTGGTGGGGACCGATAAAACGGTTATGGAGAGTTTGCGCCAGCTCTATGGATTCGTGGGTGTTATAATGCATCAATTCTCCGTGATAGGTCACAAATGCCCGCATAAGCTGACCCTGCCTGTGCTTTATAAGCTCCTCACCGTCAAAGCAGGTATTCAGCAATGTGTCCCGCCTTGCCATATTGCCGTCGTTTATTTCATAAGCTATGCGCTTTGCTTCATCCGTCAGACCCTTTTGAAGATATAGCCGGGCTCTCATATATTTATATTCGTCATTGTCGGGGTCGGCTTTGGTCAGAGTGTCAAGTACATCCTCGGCGTCCTTCAACCTTCGTTCCCGTACTCCATCCATTTCGATATCACGGGCAGAGTCGAGGGCGGCATAGAATTTTCTTTCAAGCCAAACTATATCCGCAGGAGTTTCTTTGAGAGCTTGGTTTATTATTACCAGAGCATATTCTCCGCCCCAACTCAGACTTTCGCAATATTTTTCATTGAGATCTCTGTTTTTAGTTCCGCCCAGCAACTCGTCTGCTCCTATGCCGAGAAAACCGCATATAGGCATTATCATAGATATATCGGGAGCGTTCTGTCCGTTTTCCCATTTTGATACCGCCTGTGAGGTAACACCCAGCGCATTTGCCATAGCCTCCTGAGTGATACCCTTTTTCTTTCGCTGTTCTCTTATCCTTTTGCCTATGTCCTTCATAGCCGCCTCCGTAAATTGCTGATAACAGTATAACATATATACGGTAAAATCACAAGAGAGCATTTGGAAAGGTGTTGTCAACCAACGGTTTATCTACCGTTGAGAGTACCGTTATTGACTAATTTATAGTTCTTTGTTATCCTATAGACAGCAAGGAAATTGTAGATAGTGCTGTTTTCGCAGTAAATTTTCCGTGATTTCAACTTTTATAAGTGATATAATTGTTATATCAAACTAATACGAGGTAAGAATGGACAGAAAAGCGCAGATAATCGAATACATAAATAATAACTTAGGAGAACACCTTACCCTTGAGGGTCTGTGTGAGCATTTTCATACCAACCGTACCACCCTTGCAAGGCTTATAAAGGAGGCTACAGGCAAAAGTCCTATCAGGTATATTCTTGAAGAAAGACTGCGCCGAAGCCGAGCCGAGCTTGAAGAAGGAGAGCTTTCGGTCTCCGAGGTTGCAGAAAAATACGGCTTTTCCGACGATAATTATTTCATCCGCGCCTTTAAGAAGCAGTATGGTGTTTCCCCTCTTAAATTCAGAAAACGAACCGTCAAAAGTACGGATACTACCCTCAATTCTATGAGCATAAACGAGTTCGAGCTTTATATCAGGCAGGGCTTTGGCAGAGCTGTACTTATGCTTAAAAAGCAGCCTCACAAGGAGCATTTTATTGCTTCGGTGATAAATAATGCCGTTTACGATCCCCGCTATGACACACAGGTCAACGATAACAGGGGTCATTACATAAAGGAGCTTATAGATTGCTTTGATAACAGCGAGGAGTTATACGACGAGATATTAAAGGCATATAGCTGCGAGGGTCATCCCGAGGTGGTGTATCATATAGGCAATCTTCGACAGTGGGCGGAGTCGGGATGCCAAAAGGCAAAGGCAACCCTTCTGCGTGTGTACGAAAACTGCTATAACAATATGTTAAAGGTGTCCTTCAGGGCAGGTCTGTCGGTTGATCCTGTGTGTGATGCCTACAGATATGCGGCACAGAGTCTGCATACGGTTGACGAAAATATGCTGTCAAGGCTTCTCAACGACGGTATAAAGCTGATAAAGTACAGCAACCGTTACGATATGAACGATTTTATCGACTTTTTTGACGATATAATAGCGGTCAGCCATAAGACTATGATGAGTGCCCTGGTGGAGCTTGCCGAAAAGGATAAGGTGGTAAAATTTTTTTACGACAGCTATTGCGAAAAGCACCGTATCCGTACCGAAAAGTTCTATGAGCTTAACCGAGGCAAGCCTATCGGTCTTGATATGACGGGAGTCAAAAGTTGGCGGGACGTAATAGACCTTTGTATAACCGAGGGCAATCCGAGGCTGTCAAATATGAGTATAAAGAATATATGGCAATCTGCCGACGAAAATGACAGGCAGGAGATAGCCAAAGCCCTTGTAGGCGAGAGTGATATCCGCCGCCGAAGTGTGCTTATGTGGCAGCTTGCGGTAAACGGTATGGATATTTTACTTAACTATCCCGTTGACGCTTCCCCCTTGATCTGTGAGCTTGAGAGTGAGAGCAAAAAAGATCTCAGGGCGGCAGGTATGGGAAGCGAGTATCACTTAAGACACCGTCTTGGTCTGCTTATATCACGTATCCGCCGTCCCGAGGTCAGGAGCTGGGCGATGAAAAGGCTTGCCGAGACCTCAAATCAAGGCGGTGATCTCAAATATGCCTTCGGAGCATTTCTTACCAACTATACCGAGGCGGACGCGCCCTTGCTTTGCGATTTCGTGTTCTCGGTATGGGATAAGGAGCTTATACACAGTATGAGCTGGGAGCTGACACAAGCGGTGAGCCGCATATTGGGCGGTGTTCCCGATGACGTTCTCTACAGGCTCTACGAGCTTACCCCCTGTACAAACTGCAGAGGAAATTTAGCTAACATACTGATAGAGTATCACGGCAAGGAGTGGAACCCCGAGGCAAGATATATATCTATGGTAAGGGAGCTTTGTTACGACAGCGACGAGCCTAACCGTGTCATAGGTAAAAGAGCCGCAGAACAGCTTGACCTAAGACTTGCCCACAACAAATGTAAAAACCACCGCCGTGAGCTTGAATGGGACAGGCTCTGCGGATGCTTCTACTGTAAGGAGATATATTCGCCCTCCGAGATCACCACCTGGATCGACGGCGGCTCAACCGCACTCTGTCCCCGATGCGGTATAGACTCTGTCATAGGAGAAAGCTCGGGGTATCCCATAACCCTTGATTTTCTCTCAAGGATGAACGAGCGTTGGTTCGGTATGTCGGGCAATCCCGATTTTGAGAGCTTTGTATCCGACGTTTTGGGCAGAGTTATAGCCGAGGACAAAAAGCTTGAACCTTTACTCAAAAAACAGCTTGAATCGGCAGAGGTCAGAAGAGTAGAGCATTTTAAACGCGGTTTTTCGGTAGAATATAACGTCTTTGACACCGAAAATAAGATAAGAAAAGGCAAGTCAAACTCTACCTTAGGCAAGCTTCGTATACAGATAGACGGCTTGGAGAGGGGAATGGGCTTTGTGCTGTTTATCCGTGACGGCTTGATATCCGCCTTTGAGGGCTATACCTACGAGGAGGACCTGCCGTCAAAATGGTGGGAAAAGAGAAGCATCAAGCCCTTTGAGGGCAAATACTTCGGAAAAGGTTATGTAGCTTCCCTTCGAGGCTACGAAAGGCTGTTCGAGTCTGCAGTTGCTGCCCTTGACGCATATCCTCAAAAGGAATATTATACCGAGGCTACCTCTCTTTTGACCGAAGAGGGTAAGGTTATCACTTTTGTCACCAAGAACGCAGTGGAGGATGGTCCGGATCCCGAATTCTTTGATGAGCTGCGTAAAAAAGGGGACACCCGCATTGTAAGGATGCTCAGTATGTGGGTCAACGGCGGTGTTGATATGGGTTCCTTCAGGATAAGGAGGGCGGTACTTGACCTTGACCCGAGGAACTATACCGCCGAGGTGATAGCCACCGGTGCGGTCAGCTTTGTCCGTAAGCCTCTTTGGATAACCATGCCGCCCGGCTGGTGGGAAAACAGATGCAGGACACAGGCAGAGATCGCCTCGGATCACTTAGGTGGTGCAGAGATCAAGGTGGAACGCTTAAAAAAATTGATCAAAACTGCGGAAACGGATATGGATTCCCATCCCGCCTTTCCTCAGGAGAATATAAAATACGAGGCGGTTGCCATAGAAACATCAAAAGGAAATATATATCACGCCGTTCTTGACGTTGAACGTAAGGACGAGGATATGCTTATCCACCGGATGAAGAAAAATGAAGACACCCATATCATTACGTATGTAAGTATGCCGAGAAAAGGTTATAGCGATATAGGCAGTTATTATTTAAGATACAAGCTTCGTAATTTGGATCCCAGAAACTCGGATGCGACCCTGTGGGAAAGTGCCGATATAGGATATATACGCAAAACGCTTAAAGAGGTAATGCCTTGGTATTCTTCAAAGAACAAGCTTGAGGATTTTGAATTTCACGATGCCGTGCTTGGATTGAAAAAATTCTTTAGGGGAGACCTTTATCTTTCGGCAAAGGATCTTAATATTCATAAAAACACCGAGCAAAACCAAAAGAACGCCGATATGAAAATAAAGGATGCCACTATTATTTTCCGAGGCTTTGATATGATATCCCTTGACGCCGAAGCGCATTGTGAAGGTACAAAAAAGTTTTACGTAGGAGACAAGGGAAGAGAGTTTTTCTTTAAGTGCCTTGACGAGCCGTATTTTACCGTTCTTGACCTTGATAAGGGTGAGCGCGGAACCTATACTATGAACGCCGATAACAGGAATTGGTGTTTTACCCTGAAATTCAGCTTTGATGCCGTGATCATCAACTGGGATGAATACGAGGGCAAGGCCTGGTATGAGTTTGCCGAGTGGCCTTGGAAAAAGAGAGAACAACAAGATAACTAAGTCAAAAAACGATGCAATCAAAATAAGAAACAAACTAATCTCTTCTATTAAAATAACGTTGCATTGTTTTTATAAAAGCCGCCCGTTTCTGCACTTTACGGGCGGCTGAAAATAAGAAAGGCTAACTATGACAAATAATTTCGGTGCAAAGATAAAATACTTAAGACAGAATCAAGCTCTCACCCAAGAGCAGCTTGCGGGACAGTTAGGTGTGACGGCTCAGGCTATATCCAAATGGGAAAACGGCAGTAATATGCCGGATATAACACTTTTGACCGATATTGCGGACTGCTTTGGCGTGACGGTGGACGATCTTTTAAGGAGTAATAAGCCCGTATCGGTTTTCAGGTTGGACGAGTACGTTATGACAGACGAGTTCAAAGAAATGTCGGACGAGGATAAGTTGGATTATCTCTGGGCATTCCAGCGTAAGCATCAAGGGGCTACCATAGTCGCCATTGTCCTGGCTACTCAGGTCAAAATGCCAAAGGAAAAGAAGCTGCCGCTTATGAGCTATGCCTGCGAAAGCATCCTTAGTCATAACGACAACCAAGGCAGAAGAAACACCGTTATCTTTTGTATGTCTCACGTTTGTGACGACGAAGAATTCAACAGATGGCTTAAACGCTGTTCTCCCCGTAGATATGATGAAACACAGAACGAATGGTTTGAACAGATGATGCAGAATATCGGTGATATAGATGCCTGTCGGACACAGCGTTATAAAAACAATGCTTTGATCTTTAATCATTTTTTCCAAAAGGCTACCAGAGGATACGGTATCCCGGAGGTTGAGGTAGAATGGTACAGAGAAAAGATCAAACTGATAGAGTTCTTAGGCGAGGACGGCGAGGCTCCCGATGCCTGGCTCGGTGTGTATATAAGTGCATATATGAGTCTCAGTATGAATTTATTTATTATAAATAAGGCAAAAGAAGGGTATGATGCTCTTGACAGGGCGATAGATCTGTATGAGACCCGTTTTTCAAAGATCAAGCCCGGGGATATTCTTTCTCTCGGCAAAAAAGCATTGTTCGGCAACGTTACAAAAACACTTAAAAAAGACGGAGACGTTTATCTTTCTATATTTACTCAACAGGATGAACGCTTTAGCTCGGATTATTACCCTTGGACGGTTATGTCAAAAGAAAATCTTATTATCGAGCCTCTCGATCACCTATCCCTTGAAATGAAGGATGATGAAGAATTCAAAAAACGATTTGAACGTGTAAAGAAATTAACGGGGGAGCAGATATAATATGAATACTGATATTTCAAAAGAAATTGCCGACTGCCTTAAAAAATACCTCGACGGGGTCCTCGACCGGAAAAAGTTAAAAACAGAGCTTCAAGCTCTACATTCAAAAATGGTCGAGGCGAAAATTAATAGGCAGCCCGAAAACCATCCCTATGTTTCCATAATACATTGGGTAACTTTGGAGATGCCGCATCTTATGTACAACGATAATGAGATCGGATACGTTTACCACGCGCTTTTAGGTGAAGAAGGATATGATCTGCATGATAAATATTGGTTTCAAAGAAGCAAGCGGGAGCTAAACGACACGGAGCAAAGGATCCTTGACATCGCCCGAAAATACGTAGACAACTATAACAGCAATACCCGCTATGCGGCATTTCACAATCATAAATCATATTTAGACGGAAGCGATCTTAATTTTATTTACTCGCTGTGTTTTGATGAACACACAAGACAGGAATTTTGTAAGCCTCCCAAAATACCGGATTTTCTGATCAGTCAAATGCTTGTTCTGTTGGATGAGGGAAAATATTGTTCTCAGTTTGAGACCTTTGATTCGAACAGAGCGGTAGCCCATAAGCTCAGCCATATACTTTATTCCTATGATAACGACCTGCCGCTTTACTGTACCGTTTCGCTGATAAACGGTGTTACTACACTAACCGTTTGTTAAAAGACCTTGAAAGAGTGAGATCACGTGTGGCATAATTAAGTCCCGAATATCGGACACCAAGGATGATAAAATGAAGAAAACAGCGCAAAAACGCTGTTTTCAACCATCACTATTCTCTATTCTCTATTCACTATTCACTTGATATAGGTTTGAGTGAATAGTATTTGGTACATATAGCGATGAGGTACAGCAAATCAAGTTATATTTTCAGAAGCTGTTTCTTTAGTGAATAGTGAATAACGAATAGTGAATAGAGAATAACCTAAATTTACAGACACATAGCCATATACGCCGGTAGGTATGTTATTGAGTCTTTTACGCTGAAATTTTTGGGATGGATGACATAACATTCACCGATTCTTGAACTGTATTTTTCCTTGAAGCGCTGAAGCGAAGCTATGGAATATTTTTTTGTTGATTTGACCTCGATGGGATAAATTTTATATTTCAATTTGTTGTTATTGGAAATGATAAAATCTATCTCAATATCATTTCTGTGCTTTTCTTCGTTGTAGTGAGTATAGAAATACAACTTGTGTCCGTTGCTTACTAACATCTGAGAAATGGCGTTTTCGTAAAGCATTCCTTCATTAAGCGATAATTTGTCATTGATGATCTGCCTATATAATTCAGAATCTGACAGTGAATTTTCATCAAAGGCATGGCTGACGAGAAGTCCGGTATCACCCATATAACATTTTATATAGCTTCTGTCTTCGTTCAGTGCTAATCCTACGTTAGGGTCCGCGCTCAAAAAGCATTCGTTACAGATCATCGAATTACCTAACCAAAAGAACGTATCGGTGTATTGATCTATCGTTGAGCCTTGGACGATCTTGCTTAAAACAACGCGTTTTTCGTGCTTTGATAAGAATCCCGGAATCTGTTCAAAAACGGATAAAACCTTTGATCGGTAACGGTTACTGATCTTTAATATATCGTCACGGTATAAATTCAGAATATCTCGTTTCTCTCTGTCTGCACTGTCAAAATCTTTTGAACCTTCTAAAAAAGCTATGATACTTTTCGGCATACCGCCGATAAGCATATATTGCTTGAATAAAAGCATTGCTTTGTTATGAAGTCCGTCTTCTAAAGGCTTTCTTTCCTTGAAGCATTTTTTGATATAATCTACGAGGAGATCTTCTCCGAAGCACCAGCAAAATTCTTCAAAATCCAAAGGAAACATTTTAAGCTTTCTTTCTTCCGAAGGAATAAGAATGTTCTGTACGTTTTCCTTTATGGATATCAATGAGCCGGTTTCAATATAGTCGTATCTGCCGTCGGCTACCAAGTATTTAATTAATTGCCGTGCTTGAGGGTAAAGCTGAACTTCGTCAAAAATTATTACAGATTCTCTTTTGAAAAGCTTGACTCCGTACTCAAGGGACAGTATCATAAAAAGCTCGTCAAAATTATTCTTATACTTTTCAAAAGCATTTATTACTATATCGGAAGTGTTTGCAAAGTCAATTAAAATATATGATTTATATTCGTTTTTTGCGAATTCTTCAACAATTGTAGACTTTCCGATACGACGTGCTCCCTCTACCAATATTGCGCGGGAACCGTTACATTCATTCTTCCAAGTCAACAAGCTGTCATATGCTTTTCTTTTCAAAACCATAAATATCCCTCACTTTCATAGTGATTATAACATATATTATGATAAAACGCAAGTATAAATATACACGAAATCTGATAATGCGCATGTATAATCGCCAAGGTGATTTTGATAATACGCAATATAATATGATATAGGAGGAAACTATGCGACCCTACATAGAAAGCTTTACCCTGCTCACAAACCGCGAAGAGCTGGATTACATCTGGGATGAAGTGAAAATGACTTGCTACGATACCTTTTATCCCTTTAAGATATTTATGGATGACCGTCTGCCGAGAGTTGATTTTGAGCCTATAACCATATTCTACGGCGGTAACGGCTCGGGAAAATCGACTCTGCTTAATATGATAGCCGAAAAGGCAGGGGTCAAGCGCACATCTCCCTTCAATCGATCAGTGCTTTTTCCCGAATATGTCAAGCGTACCAAGATGAGTGCAAGGGAGATTCCGTATAATTCCCGTGTGATGACAAGCGACGACGTTTTCGAGCATATCTTAAAAGTTCGAAATATCAACAGCAGGGTTGATAACCGCCGTGACGAGCTTTTGGAGGAATATTACGATATAGCCGATCCGCTTAAGCCCTCGGTAGGTCTGCGCTCTCTTGCCGAATATGACGAATGGAAAAGAAAATCGGATATCCGCAGCGGTAAGACTTCCGCCTCCCGATACGTCCGTCAGAATATGCGGGGCAATATAGATATGCACTCCAACGGTGAGAACGCTATGCTCTATTTTGTGGACAACATAACCGAAGACGCTGTATATCTGCTGGACGAGCCTGAGAACAGTCTGTCTATAGAATATCAGCTTCGATTAAAAACCTTTCTCGAGGACAGCGCCCGACATTTCGGATGTCAGCTTATCATCACTACCCATTCCCCCATTCTTCTGTCTATGAAGGGAGCAAAGATCTACGATCTTGACGAGTTTCCCGTCTGCACCAAAAAGTGGACCGAGCTTGAAAACGTCAGAAAATATTTCGAGTTCTTTGAGGAACGAAGAGAAGAGTTTATATAAATGCAGAATGCAGAGTGCAGAATGCAGAATTATGGTTGAAAACAGTTGCCTTGGCAACTGTTTTCTTCATTTTTATTTTTCTCTTGCTTAAAGGGGCTTTTTTTGCTATAATATTTATTACCAATATAAAAAAGGTGGCAGTTATGAAAAAAACCAAGATTCTTGACGGCATAACAGCATTTGTTTTTGCCGTTATAATAATTCTGTTTGTAAATGCGTTGCTTTTTATGAAGCTGGGCATTACGGGTATGGCGATAGCCGAGATACTGTTGATAGCAGCGCCCTTGTTGCTCGTCCTGTTCCGCCGTGAAAACGTATCAGAACGGTTTAATCTCGGATTACCCTCCATAGGCAGCTTTTTCTCAGCGGTTCTGCTTATGCTGGGCGCCAATATGTGGGAAAACGCGGCATCCTTTATTTACGTTGCCGTTTTCGGTATGCCCGAACAGAACGATATGACCTTTCTTGAAAGCTATTTTTCGGACGTAAGCCCCATTATCGTGCTTGTTATCATAGGTATTATTCCTGCAGTCTGCGAGGAGCTTTTGTTCAGAGGATATCTGTTCAGCTCCTTTAAAGGTAAAAAGAGTAAGGTCGCCGCGGTTATCATTACGTCCGTTCTTTTTTCCGTGATACATTTTGATATGTACAAGATGGTGCCCATTTTTATTATGGCGCTGGCTTTTGGTTATATTACCGCAAAAACCGATTCCGTGCTTATTCCGATGATATTCCATCTCGTAAACAACTCTATGGCGGTGGTCTCCTTCTACGTTCTTAGGGGTGAGGAAACAACTGCAGCTACCGAGATGATATCGGATAAGGCGTATTTGTGGTATGCCGTAGCAGCCTTTGGTATGGGTCTTGTGCTGGTTTATTTCGGTACACGGTTGCTGTCCGGCAAGCCCCGCAAAAAGGTATTCAATATTCTTGTTCCCATACTCAGCGGTGTTCTCTTTACAGCAGGTGTTATAGGTCTTATGCTCAGTATGATGAGCATGCCCTATGTGGGAACATACAGCGCCAAGCTCCGAGAGGATACAGTATATACCGAGAGCTTTACTCTTGAGGAAAACGGTATGGGTGTTATAAGTGCTCAGACTATCTGTTCAAATAAGGTGGTATATTCCGTGACTATAACCGATGCGGAGGGTGACGAGGTCTATAATTGTGCTGATCCCCAAAGCGGAAACGGTGTTTATATGGAAAAGGGCGAGTATACCGTGACCTATAGCTTTGATATTCCCGAAGGTGAAAACATTTCCTATGATGTTTCGGCGAATGTTGTGGTCATAACTACGGTGGCGGAGCTTACAAGTGTGTAAATAGATATTGACCAGTCAACCAATTAATGATATAATATATAATTAATTTTAGAAAGGAAACGAAATATGAAAAAACTTCTTATTTCCCTTGTTGCGGTAATACTGCTTTGTTCTATGGCGGTAGGCGTATCAGCCGACTGGAACAACCCCTTTAAGGACGTGAAGGAAAGCCATTGGTTTTACGACGCAGTAAAGACTACCGTAGAAAAGGGTATCTTTAACGGTATGACCG
>JAFQHD010000070.1 GCA_017398145.1 Clostridia bacterium | reverse complement strand
GATGTTTATGCCGTCCTTGAATGCTTATCTACCTCAAAAGGGAGAGATTATTAATATATTGTCGTTAAAGAATAATTGGCGAAATGTTTTATAAATATATTTTTCTTTACACGTCCGACCAACTTTTTCGACAGTCTGAAAAGAGGTGCCGAAGCACCTCTTTCTTATGTGAATACTAAATTCCGTGTGATTTGAATTACCGCACTATCGAGCGCAGTATACCGTGCAGGTATTATCCCTGCGATGCCTCTACGATCTTTGCAAAGTCTGCTTCCTTGAGGGAAGCACCGCCGATAAGACCGCCGTCAACATTGGTCTTGGAAAGAAGGCTCTGTGCGTTGCCTGCGTTCATGGAGCCGCCGTACTGGATGGTAACGGTCTCTGCAACTTCTCTGCCGTACTTGTTAGCAAGAACGTCACGGATGAGAGCGCAAACCTCTTCTGCCTGATCGTCGGTAGCGGTAAGACCTGTACCGATAGCCCATACAGGCTCGTATGCGATGATGACCTTCTTAAGCATATCGGCATCAACGCCCTGAAGAGCAACCTTGGTCTGAAGTGCAACAACCTCAGCGGTGATATCCTTCTGTCTCTCGTCAAGCATCTCGCCTACGCAGAGGATAACGGTAAGACCTGCGTTGACACCTGCAAGGAGTCTCTTGTTTACAGTCTCGTCGGTCTCGCCGAAGTACTGACGTCTTTCGCTGTGGCCTACGATAACGTACTCTACGCCGCACTCTACAAGCATCTCTGCAGAGATCTCGCCTGTGTAAGCACCCTTAGCCTCAAAGTGAACGTTCTCTGCGCCGATCTTGATAACGCTGCCCTCTGCTGCTGCCTTTGCTGCCGCAATGTCAACGAAGGGAACGCAAAGTACTACGTCACATGCGGGTTCTGCGGGAAGAGTGGTCTTCATTTCGTTTATAAGTGCAGTTGTCTGGGAGGGAGTCATATTCATCTTCCAGTTTCCTGCGATAACTGTCTTTCTTGTAGCTCTGTTCATTGTATTAAATCTCCAAAATATTGTATTTCGGATACCAATAAATGCAGAATGCAGAATGCAGAGTGCAGAATTATGGAGGATTTTTGACCCTTAAAGGTCAAAAATCTTCATTAACTCCTAACTCCTAATTCCTAATTCCTAATTCGTTTATACCCGATCAAATAGATAAGTTTATTATTACTCTTTGTCCATAAGGCAAGCGATACCGGGTAATTCAAGGCCCTCGAGGAACTCGAGAGATGCACCGCCGCCGGTAGAGATGTGAGTCATCTTGTCAGCAAAGCCGAGAGTGTTGATAGCTGCTGCAGAGTCGCCGCCGCCGATGATGGAGATAGCGCCGCTTTCCGCAACTGCGGTAGCAACTGCGCGGGTACCGGAAGCGAACTTCTCCCACTCGGAAACGCCCATAGGACCGTTCCATACTACAGTGCCGGCAGACTTGATAGCCTCAGAGAAGAGAGCCTCTGTCTTGGGACCGATATCAAGACCCATAAAGCCTTCGGGAATGTTGTCGGAATCAACGAGCATATCGTTACAGTTGGGGTCATAAGCATCGCCGCAACGGTTGTCAACGGGGATAAGGAAGTTTACGCCCTTAGCCTTTGCTTCCTCCTGAAGCTCTTTTGCAAGGTCGATCTTGTCGTCCTCACAGATAGAAGTACCGATCTCGTAGCCGTTTGCCTTGAAGAAGGTGTAAGCCATACCGCCGCCTACGATAAGGGTATCAACCTTATTGATAAGATTCTTGATAACGCCGATCTTGTCGGAAACCTTAGCACCGCCGAGGATAGCAACGAAGGGTCTCTTGGGCTCGTAAAGAGCACCGCCCATAATGGAGATCTCCTTCTGGATGAGGTAACCGCAAACTGCGGGAAGATAGTCAGCAACACCTGCGGTGGAAGCGTGTGCACGGTGAGCAGTACCGAATGCATCGTTTACAAATATGTCTGCCATAGAAGCAAGCTCCTTCGCAAACTCGGGATCGTTCTTGGTCTCCTCCTTGTGGAAACGAACGTTCTCGATAAGCATAACGTCGCCGTCGTTGAGGGAAGCAGCCTTAGCCTTAGCATCCTCGCCGATAACGTCCTTTGCAAGAACTACCTCCTTGCCGAGGAGCTCGGAGAGACGAGCCGCTACGGGAGCGAGGGAGAACTCGGGCTTGAACTCACCCTTGGGTCTGCCCATGTGGGAGCAGAGGATGACCTTTGCACCGTTGTCAGCGAGATACTTGATTGTAGGAAGAGCCTCACGGATTCTCTTATCATCGGTGATAACGCCTTCCTTCAGGGGTACGTTAAAATCACATCTTGCAAGAACTCTCTTGCCTTTTACTTCGATATCTTCGATAGTCTTCTTGTTGTACATTTCTATACTCCTTAATAAATATTTTTAACTTATGGGAAAATACTCCAAATTTACGCAATCATAATATTACCATAAATACGGAGATTTATCAACAATTAATTTTGAATTTTTGTTATAAATCTAACGATTTTACATATTGTACATTTTCCGTTAATTTTCACATAGGGTCCTGTATACGGTATCCCACGCCTAACTCGTTGATTATAAAGCGATTATCCCCGGGCTTGGTTCCTAACTTTTTGCGGAGGTTTGCCATATTTACCTGAAGCTTCTTTATGGCGTTAAGGTCGGCGTGACCCCATATCTCGTTTATGATGTTGGTGTAGGTCATTACCTGCCCCGAATGACGGGACATAAAGGCGAGGATGTTATACTCGGTCTGTGTAAGCTTGATCTCGTTTCCGTCTATGGTCACATGGCGTCTGCCGTAATCTATCACCATTCCGTTAAGCTCAAAGTGTTCACTGTATCCGCCGGAGGAGGTGGTGTTTGCGGTGCGCAAAGCAGCACGGACGCGTGCTACCAGCTCTCCCATTCCGAAGGGCTTGGTTATATAGTCGTTTGCACCGATATCCAATGCTTCTATTTTGTCACTTTCGTCGGTGCGAGCGGACAGAACCAGTATAGGTACTCCCGAATAAGATCTTGTCTTACGGATAAACTCAGTACCGTCACGGTCGGGCAAGCCTAAGTCAAGTATCACGAGATCGGGGACATAGGACACCATCATCATCTCTGCCTCAGAGCAGTTCCCCGCGGTTATGACCTGATAGCCGTTGGTCTCAAGGACGGTTGCCACCACGCTTCTGATATTCTTATCGTCCTCGCATACGAGGATCTTGTATTTGTTATTACTCATTTTTGCTTCTCCTCAGAGAAAATTTAAAGCTTGCTCCGCCGTCGCTGTTATTCTCTGCACTGAGAGTACTGTTGTGCGCCTTGATTATGGCATAGCATACACTCAGGCCAATACCCATATTTCTTCTGCTTATCATATCGGTGTTTACAAGGGTGGAATCGTGATACTCGTAAAAGACCTTATCAAGCTTGTCCTTGGGAAGTCCGCAGCCGTTATCCCTTATATCGAAATTCACCTCATCACCCTCCAAGGTCACCCGAAGAATAAGCTCAGTCATACCTACTCCGTGAACGACCGAATTTTCAAGAAGATTGAAGAGCACCTGTTCTATAAGCATCGCATCCATGGGTATGGACACGAATTCCTCGGGAATATCAAGGGTCAGGGGCATCTCGGGGAAATGCCTGTTATATTTTACCGCCACCGAATCGATAAGCTCCTCCAAGACCGTGTCGGTCATCGTCAGCTCAACGTTTTCGTTATTTATCTTGGTAACGGACAGCAAATTCTCCACCAGACGGATAAGTCCGTGGGACTCGGTCCGTATATCCTTGACCAGCTCGATACGTTGCTCGTCGGTAAAATCGTCAAAGTTATCAAGTATAGCAGAGGAGGAGGCATAGATAGAGGTAAGTGGCGTGCGCAGGTCGTGGGATACCGCCCTCATAAGGTTGGCTCGCATATGCTCTCTGATGCTTGCTTCCTTTATACGGCGCTGCTTCTTTATAGTGGTGGTAACCGTACAGGTGAGCAGAGAAACGAAAAGGATAATTGCGACACTCGTTATGATATTGTAGGTATACTCCAGCCCGTTTCCCGATTGGGTGAACATATGGTTCACCAGAAACGCGCTGACTGCCGCAGACGCTATACTGTAAATGTATCCGTCGGTACATATGGCTATAAAGAACACCCCCAGGACGTACAGCATAGGTATCATACTGTTTATATGGAGAGTGAATTTCAAAAATACGTTTATCCAGTATACAACGATTATTATCACAGCCGAAACAACTATGTTCTTAACGATCGGAAGAAGCTTTTTCATATATTTCTCCTTTATCAGCATATCCATAATTTTACCATAAAAGAATGAAAAAGTAAAGAGGAGAACGAGCAGGAATAAACGAAGAAAACCGCCGAAGCGTTTTTCAATATTTGATCGAGAATTGAGAATTAAAAATGCACCCCTTACGGAGTGCATTCTCAGAGTGCTGACAAACTCGGTCTAGGGCAAGCGACTAATAATATTTAAAAATAAAAATTGAAATAAACAAAATAAAATAAAAGAAATAACTGCAAGGAAAACATCGAGTTTTCCTTGCAGTTGCTTGCTTTTTGCGAAAT
>JAFQHD010000069.1 GCA_017398145.1 Clostridia bacterium | reverse complement strand
GAACCCTATTAAGGCATCGGTTGCTACATCCAACACTCTCGCAGCAGGTCTTGCGGCAGAGAAGTTCTTTGAGGCTATCAAGGCTGACATCGCTGCAGCTGACAATTACGTAGTAGGCGTTATCCAGCACGACGAGACCCAGACAGGTATCGACCGTGCAAAGGGCTTTATCGACAAGTTCACCGAGCTTGCTGACGCTGACTCCACCACCGCAGGCAAGTATACCATCGAAAAGGAAGTTAAGCCAGGAGACGCTGACAACGCATACAAGGCAGCTCTCGAGGCTCTTTACGAAAAGGGCATCTCCGCACTCTTTATGACAAACGAAGGCGTTGTTAAGCAGGTTTATGATGCTATCAACGCTTCCGGCGGCAAGTATGACGCTATCAAGTTCTGCGGCTTTGACGCAGGCAGCAAGCAGATCGAGTGGATGAAGGCTGAAGGCGGCGCTGAGCTTGTTGGTGCCGTTGCTCAGGACTCCTACCAGATCGGTTACGACGCAGTAGCTCAGTGTATCAACGCTATCGAGGGCGGCTCCGTTACCGCTAAGGTTGATATCGCAGGTGCATGGTGGGATGCTACCAACGTTGACGAAATGATCGCAACAAACATCGTTTACGAGGGTTAATTTCCAATATTAAATTGACACTAAATCATTGACAATACAAGGTTGAAGTGCTAAAATGATTAGGAGCCACATCACACCAACGGTGTGGTGTGGCTCTCTGCTTTAGAAATTATTATTCGGAGGTATAAATTAATGGCAAAGAACAGATATATCGGACAGTATCCGGTTATCGGTATCCGTCCCACAATAGACGGAAGAAGAGGTCCCTTGAAGGTGCGCGAAAGCCTTGAGGACCAGACAATGGCTATGGCTAATGCCGCAAAGAAATTATTTGAGGAAAATCTCTGCTACTCCAACGGCGAGCCCGTAAAGGTAGTTATCGCAGATACCACCATCGGCCGTGTAGCTGAGGCTGCGGCTTGTGCAGACAAGTTCCGCCGTGAGGGTGTTGATATCACCCTTACCGTAACTCCCTGCTGGTGCTACGGCTCCGAGACCATGGATATGGATCCCCAGACCATCAAGGGCGTATGGGGCTTTAACGGCACAGAGAGACCCGGTGCGGTTTATCTTGCATCCGTTCTTGCGACCCACGCACAGAAGGGTCTTCCCGCATTCGGCATCTACGGTCACGACGTTCAGAACTTAGACGAGGTCGAGAACATTCCTTGCGACGTTAAGGAAAAGCTTCTGCGCTTCGCCCGTGCTGCAGTTGCAGTTGCTACCATGAGAGGTAAGTCCTACCTCCAGATCGGTTCCATCTGTATGGGTATCGGCGGCTCTATCATTGATTCCGACTTTATCGAGAGCTACCTCGGTATGCGTGTTGAGTCTGTCGACGAGGTTGAGATCATCCGCCGTATGTCCGAGGGTATCTACGATCAGGCTGAGTTTGAAAAGGCTCTGGCTTGGACTAAGGAATATGCTAAGATCGGCTTCGACAAGAACCCCGAGGATATGCAGAGAAGCGCTGAGCGCAAGGAAGAGGATCTTGAGTTCGTTGTTAAGATGATGTGCATCATCAAGGACCTTATGAACGGCAACCCCAACCTTCCCGCAGGCTGTGAGGAAGAGGCTGTAGGTCACAACGCTATCGCCGCAGGCTTCCAGGGTCAGAGACAGTGGACAGACTTCTATCCCAACTGTGACTTCCCCGAGGCTATGCTCAACACCTCCTTTGACTGGGAGGGTGCCCGTGAGCCTTATATCCTCGCTACCGAAAACGATGTTCTCAACGGTCTCGGTATGCTCTTTATGAAGCTGCTTACCAACCGTGCGCAGATGTTTGCCGATGTTCGTACCTACTGGAGCCCCGAGGCTGTAAAGAGAGCTACAGGCTATGACGTAGAGGGCGTTGCAAAGGACAACGGCGGCTTTATCCATCTTATCAACTCCGGTGCTTGCTGTCTCGATGCTAACGCTGAGGCAAAGGACGAAAACGGCAACGGTACAATGAAGAAGTGGTGGGAGGTTACCGAGGCTGACCAGAAGGCTATTATGGATAACACCACCTGGAACTACGCTGACCTCGGCTACTTCAGAGGCGGCGGATATTCCTCCAGATTTGTTACCAAGGCTGAGATGCCCGCTACCATGATCAGACTTAATCTCGTTAAGGGGCTGGGTCCCGTGCTTCAGATCGCTGAGGGCTGGACAGTTAACCTTCCCGACGAGGTTACCGATACACTCTGGAAGCGTACAGACTATACATGGCCCTGTACTTGGTTTGCTCCCCGTTGCGACGGCAAGGAGGGCAGCCCCTTCAAGTCCGCATACGATGTAATGAACAACTGGGGTGCTAACCACGGCGCTATCTCCTACGGACATATCGGTGCTGACCTTATCACCATGTGTTCTATGCTCCGTATCCCCGTATGTATGCATAACGTTCCCGATGCCGACATCTTCCGTCCCGCTGCATGGAACGCATTCGGTATGGACAAGGAGGGTCAGGACTACAGAGCTTGCGCGGCTTACGGTCCCTTCTATAAATAATGAATTGCGGCATTGCCGCATGAATTGATGTTCGCACATTATGAATTGACGACTTTGTCGTCATGAATTGCACACTATGTGTGCATTAAGGAAACTTTTCGACGAGTCGAAAAGTAATTCAATTATAATTGATTTTCGCTAAAGCGAAAATCTTCCTTAATGTATCCGAAGGATACAATTCATGGCGGAGCCAATTCATGTGCTGAAAGGCACAATTCATGACACCGACGGTGTCAATTCATCTATAATAAAACAACGAGGAAACCAATATGCTTAAGAATATTTCTCCACTCATCTCCCCGGAATTGCTGAAAATTCTTGCTGAGATGGGACACGGCGACGAAATAGTTATCGCTGACGGTAACTTTCCCTCACATTCCATGAATGACCGTGTGGTTCGTCTTGACGGTCACGGCGGAAACGACGTGCTTGAGGCTATACTTCAGATATTCCCCCTCGACACCTATGCTCCCTTCAACGCAATGCTTATGGAGGTAGTGCCCGGTGACAAGGTGGAGACTCCCATCTGGGATATCTACAAGTCTACCATGGCAAAATACGAGGGCTCAAACGTCCGTGTTGAAAATATAGAGCGCTTTGCCTTCTACGAGAGAGCAAAGACCGCCTATGCGGTCATCGCCACAGGCGAGAGCGCACTCTACGCTAACCTTATAATCAAAAAAGGTGTTATATAAGAAAAAGCTCACTTCGGTGGGCTTTTTCAATTGACATTGATATTGGGTGATGATATAATTATACTATCAAATTCCGGAGGACGGTATGCTGAAAAAATATTTTCCTTATGCGCGCTGTAAAAGCGTTTTTGATATAGACTACAAAGGGCTTTATGCCGAGGGTATACGGGCATTGATATTTGATATAGATGCTACCCTTGTCCCTCACGGCGAGCCCTGTACTCCACGTGTTGAGGAGTTGTTTCGGCAGATACATAAAACGGGCTTCAAGACTCTTATGCTGTCAAACAATTCTAAGGAACGTATAGAGGATTTTATACGCAATATCGATACCTGCTATATAGAGCTTGCGGATAAGCCTGATCCGAAAGGATTTCTTAGTGCACTTGATAAGCTCGGTGTGCCGAAGGAAAATGTTCTTGTTATAGGAGATCAGCTTTTTACCGACATTCTGGGTGCCAACAGGTGCGGAATAAAATCGGTTTTGGTAGATTTTCTTATGAAGGACGGAGAAACCAAGCTCGGTAAAAAAAGAAGATTGGAGATCTTTATGCTTCGTTTTTGCCGATGCAAGGACGTTTCGATAAAGGAGACAGAAGATGGCAAGAAGAAACTTTTGTGAGATAAACCCTGTTTTTTATACCCTGTCTGTTCATAAAGAGCGGGTAAAAAGACATATAAAAAATCTTTTTTCCAAGGATAAGATGGCAAGGGTAAAAAGCGATGACTTGTTACCCTGTGTTGTATGGTCACACTCCTCAAATATGATAAAACGTGCTCCGGGTGTAGATCTTACCCTGCAGAAAAATAAGGCTGTCAATATAAATATAGCCGGTTCTGCCATACATAAGACTCTTATACGCCCCGGAGAAACATTTTCTTTTTGGGACAGGGTAGGTAAGATAACCAAGCGTAAAGGATATCTTGAGGGTCGTATAATAAAGGATAATAAGCTTATTGCCGGTATGGGCGGAGGCCTGTGCAATCTCAGTAATACCATACATCTTCTTATACTTCACAGTCCCATGACCGTTACCGAATTTCACAAGCATTCTGATGCTCTTGCTCCTGATGAGGGCAAGCGCGTTCCCTTTGCTGCGGGAACCTCGGTTGGTTATAACTATATAGATTACCGTTTCCGTAACGATACCGATACTGCGGTACAGCTCCTTGTGTGGTGTGAGGAAGATACACTTCATGCAGAGCTGAGAAGTGAAAAGGATTTTCCCTGCAGCTATGAGCTCATAGAGGAGGATCACCGCTTTGTCAAAGAGGGGGAAAAATATTACAGACGCTCAATGATATACCGTAACATCACAGACAAGATGACCGGAAAGCTTATTGACAAGGAGCTTGTTCTTAATAACCGCTCCGAGGTTATGTACGATTATGATCTTATTGATAAATCGTTGATAAAAAATTAAAGCAAGAGTAATTCAAATTACTCTTGCTTTGATTTTTTCTATCTGTTCTTTTATTGTGCTGCCGAATCTGTGCTCAAAAAGCGCTGAACCTACGGTGAAAAACGCGGGTGAAATCTCCTTTATAAAATCCAGCTTTTCGTAGCTGTCTATGCTTCCCGCAACACATACCGGAAGCTCAGCCGTCTTTGCTGTGTCGGATATGAGTGCTTCTGCATCTCCGTTGTATCGGTAACCCAAAAGATCAATACCGAAAACTCCTTTTTCTTTCAGATCACGGACTTCGGATATGATTTCTTCAAGGCTGCCCTCGAGGACGGAGGGCCTGCCGTAAACTCTTCCGACAAAGGGCATATATTTTATATTATTCTCTTTTAGGATCTTATGTACCTTTTGGCTGTACAGAGTTCCCATAAGTATATCACAGCCACACTTCACGGCGGTATATGCCGTTGTCATCGACTCTTCTTCGGTATAGGTGACAGCCTCTAAAACAGCTTTCTTTCCTTTGGCACTGATACCGTTGCAGAGCTTTATCATATCTGCTTCACACAGACCCTTTTCCTTGATGCCCCAGTATGAGACGGGACAGGTATATAACTCGGAAAAGAGGTCAAGAGCATTTTTTACAGTAATGTCGTTATGAGTCAACATTACTATAGGTTCGGTTTTTTTCGTCATAGATGACCTCTTGAATAGTATTTTTAACAGGAATTTTTTCATTGGCGGTGCATTTTATGATATTATAGCATAAAAAAATTAATATGGCAACTTTTATTGCAAAATTATATAATTTGTGATACAATGACTAATTAGGTGATGGACGTATGGCTAAATTCTTTTTTAGTAACCTTTGGATATTTTTTAAGAAAAATTTTGTGATGTTTGCTGCATTTTTCGCGGCACTTATAACCTGCTTTATTATTCCCGTGGACAGGGAATATCTCGAATATTTTGATCTTAAAACACTAAGCTGTCTTTTCTGTGTGCTCTGTGTTGTGTGTGCCTTAAAGAATATCAAATTCTTCTATATACTGGCATAGAAGATAGTTTCGGTGTTCCGTAACGCAAAGATAGCTATCCTTGCTCTGGTGTACATAACCTTTATCGGGTCTATGCTCATTGCCAACGATATGGCGCTGCTTACCTTTCTGCCTTTAGGCTTCTTTGTGTTAAAGAGCACGGGCAAGGAGCATTATATGGCGTTTACCTTTATCATGCAGAACATCGCCGCCAACTTAGGCGGTATGCTGACCCCCTTCGGCAATCCGCAGAATCTGTATCTGTATTCAAAATTCAACATTCCCACCCTTGAGTTTATGGGAATAATGCTCCTGCCCTTTACGGTGGCGGTGGTACTTATAACCCTGTGCTGTCTTTTGTTTATCCCTGCCGAGCCCCTGAGGGTAGAGGAGGATGAAACAAAGCTTCCAAAAGACAGAACGGTAATATACCTTGTGCTTTTTGCTCTGTCTATACTTATAGTTTTCAGAGGAATACCCTACTGGGTGGGACTTATCATCATTCCCATAGCCATATTCTTCCTTGACCGCAAGGCACTTTATATGGTGGACTATCCCTTGCTGCTGACCTTTGTGTTTTTCTTTATCTTTTCGGGGAATATGGCGCGTATAGATGCTGTCAGAGAGCTTTTTTCGGCTCTGCTTGAGAAAAACACGCTTATTTTCAGCGCGGCAAGCTGTCAGTTTATCAGTAATGTTCCCTCGGCTATTCTGCTTTCGCAGTTTACAGAGAACTATGCCGATCTTCTTGTGGGTGTCAACATAGGCGGTACGGGTACCCTTATTGCATCCCTTGCCAGCCTTATAACCTTTTCGGAATACACACGGCACAATCCCGGTAAGACCGGCTATTACATAGTCAGATTTTCGGTATTTAATTTTGCATTTCTTATTATACTTGCAATAGTAACATCTATTTTTTAACGGAGAAATATTATGAATTTTAACGGTAAAAGAGTAACTGTAATAGGTCTGGGTATTTCCAATATGCCCCTTATCGACTACCTCCTTCGTGAGGGAGCGGTAGTGTCCGCCCGTGACAAAAAGGCGTATGAGCTTCTGTCTGACGAGGTCAAGGCCCTTGAAGGCAAGGGAGTCAAGCTCATCTGCGGCGAGGACTATCTTAAGGGCATAGACGAGGAGTATATCTTCCGTACCCCCGGTATGAGATACGATACTAAGGAGCTTGCCGAGGCTGTTGCAAAGGGCTCCGTGCTTACCTCCGAGATGGAGCTTTTCTTTGAGAGATGTCCCGCGCATATGATAGCGGTAACAGGCAGTGACGGCAAGACCACAACTACCACTCTTATCTCAAAGATGATAGAGAAGAAATTCGGCAAGGTCTACGTGGGCGGTAACATCGGTGCACCCCTGCTGCCCTTTGTTGACGGTATGACCGAGGACGACTGGGCTGTGCTTGAGCTTTCCAGCTTCCAGCTTCATACTATGAAAAAGTCTCCCCATATCGCAGTAATAACCAACCTCTCTCCCAACCATCTTGACTATCACACCGATATGCAGGAATACGTGGATGCAAAGAAGAATATCTTTCTTCATATGGGCGAGGGTACCAAGCTTGTGCTCAACTATGCAAACGAGCCCACCCGTGAGCTTGAAGCTGAAGCGGCGGCGGGAACTACCGTTACCTTCTTTGCAAAGGAAGGACAGGTGTATGAAAAGGACGGTGCTATATACTACGGTGACGAGCATATCCTTGACATAGCCGATATCCTTATCCCCGGTCACCATAATGTAGAAAACTATATGGCGGTTATCGCGGCAGTTTACGGTATAGTAGGCAAGGAAATCATCGTAGAACTTGCAAAGACCTTTGGCGGTGTTGAGCACCGTATAGAGCTCGTACGGGTAAAGGACGGGGTAAGATATTATAACTCCTCTATAGATTCAAGCCCCTCGAGAACGGCTGCTGCCCTTGCTTCCTTTAGCGAAAAGGTCATCGCCATCTGCGGCGGCAAGGATAAGGGAGTGCCCTTTGACGGTTTGGCAACTACCCTTTGTCAGCGTGCAAAGAAGGTGGTGCTTACAGGTGCTACAAGAGAGACTATATACAATGCCATTATGAGCTGTCCCGAGTATGAGGCAAGCGGTCTTGAGATCACCGTTGAGCCCGACTTTGAATCGGCGGTAAAGGCGGCGTCCGCTATGGCACAGGAAGGGGATGTTGTTATCCTCTCTCCCGGATGCACCAGCTTTGACGCCTTCCCCAACTTTATGGCAAGAGGAAATAAATTTAAGGAAATAGTGAGATCAATTTAATATGTTCAGTCAGAGAATACAGGATATCGCAAGGGCGGCAGAGGGATCTCTGCGCGATGAGTTCGCCCGTATAGATGAGATAGCCCATCACAATACCGAAAAGGTCATGGAGGCGTTCTCCGAATTTCGTGTTTCAAAGGAATGTCTTTTGGGTTCGGATGGTTACGGCTACGACGACAGAGGTCGTGAGACCCTTGACAAGGTGGTTGCAAGAGTCTTCAATGCAGAGGCTGCCTTCATCCGTCACAATATGATAAACGGAACCCACGCCCTTACTATCGCGCTTTTCGGTATACTTCGTCCCGGTGACGTTATGCTGGCAGTAACGGGCAAGCCCTACGACACCCTTGACGAGGTTATAGGTCTTAAGGGTGCTGACGGCACAGGTTCACTTGCCGATTTTGGTATAGAATACCGTCAGGTCGAGCTTGGCGAGGATTTTTCCGAGGAGTTAAAGGATCCTCGCGTTAAAATGGTTTACATACAGCGCAGCAAAGGCTATGTCAACCGTCCCACCCTTTCGGTTGAGGAGATAAATAAAATAGTTGAATTTTCCCACCAAAGAAGCAACGCTTACGTCGTCGTTGATAACTGCTACGGTGAATTCGTAGATATTACCGAGCCCAAGGCTGACCTTATCGTCGGCTCGCTTATAAAAAATCCCGGCGGCGGTATGGCAGAGTCGGGCGGCTATATCGCAGGCAAGAAGGAGGCAGTGGAGCTCTGCTCCTACCGCTATTCCTGCCCTGCAATCGGACTTGAGGCAGGAGCCACCCTTGACCAGAACAAGCTCCTTTACAGAGGATTTTTCTACGCTCCTCATACCGTTGCTCAGGCACTTAAGACCGCACAGTTTGCGGCGGCCTGCTTCGATGCTTGCGGTTTTGAGGTATCTCCTAAGGCGGGAGAAAAGCGTAACGATATCATCCAGACCGTGACCCTCGGTGACCCCGATAAGCTTATCAAGTTCTGTCAGGGTATACAGGCAGGCTCTCCCATAGATTCCTACGTTGCTCCTATGCCCTGGGCTATGCCGGGATATTCCGACGAGGTCATCATGGCGGCGGGAGCCTTCGTACAGGGAAGCTCGATAGAGCTTTCTGCCGACGGACCCATGCGTGAGCCTTATCTTGCTTTCCTTCAGGGAGGACTCACCTATGAGAGCGGAAGATACGGAATTATGAAGGCGCTTGAATTTATTTTGGAAAAATAAATTCAATGCAAAATGCAAAATTAAAAATGCAAAATTATGGAGGGTTTTCTCCCTTTAGGTCGAAAACCTTCATCTTATTTTGGGTTAGATGTATTTTATAATTTATTACTTTTGATTTTTACTTGTTGTGTTTTATTGATTGAATAATAAATATCAACCAACTTTTATATAACTGAATGAAATTTTTGTCACCGCAAGGAGACAAAAATCTCATTAATTTTGCATTTTGCATTTTGCATTCTGCATTTAAAAAATCCACTTGATTTATTTGCAAAAAAATGTTAGAATATATTGGGTGATTATATGAATGCAATTAATAAGCAATTAGAACAGCTTAATTTTATGCTTATAGAGATGGGCGCTTTGGTCGAGCGTGCCGTTGCCTGTGCAGCCAAGGGCTTCGTAACACAGGATGCCGAGAACGCCAAGAACGTCTTTCGTATAGGCGGCGAGATAGAAGCCAAGGAAAAGGAGATAGAAGGGCTCTGTATGAAGCTGCTGCTCCGTCCTCTTGATTCCCGTGAGCTTCGCACTATTTCCTCGGTGCTTCATATGATAGGCGAGCTCCGTAAGATAGGCGAGCAGGCGGGCGAGATATCCGAGGTCACCGAGTTTCTGCTTGGTGAAGCGTATACGGTGGATATGTTCGTGCTTCCCGATATGGCAAGAGAGACCATCAATATGACTATCGATTCTATCCACGCTTTGGTACACAACGATATCAATATGGCTCTTGCGGTACGTGACAACGACGACCGTGTGGATGATCTGTTTTTAACAGAAAAGGATATGCTTATCCGAACCGTGCGCGAGGATGCCCAGCGCGCCGGTCAGGCTCTCGACTTTATGATGGTAGCAAAATATTTCGAGCGTATAGGTGACCACGCCTGTGACGTTGCCGAGTGGGTAATATATTCGATTACCGGTAAGCATACCGATAATGATTAATTAATTAAAGGAGATACAAAATGAAGAGGATTTTTGCGGCGCTTATATGTGTGCTTATGTTCGCGGCAATGCTTGTTCCCGTAATGGCGGAGGAGGACAACTTCCTCGGTGAGATCGGTGAGATCCCCTGTCCCTACGGTACTCCCGCGATCGACGGTACTATTGATGCATCCGAGGGCTGGAGCGG
>JAFQHD010000068.1 GCA_017398145.1 Clostridia bacterium | reverse complement strand
TACGATGCCATACGGCTCTTAGAGGGTAAGCCCTTTACCCTTGATATGCACCTTGACAGACTTTATCGAAGCTGTGAGCTTGTAGGGATAGAATTTGATATGTCAAGAGATTCCCTCAAAGCCGAGATAGAAAAACTTCTTAAATACCCCTGTGACAAGGAAGCTATGCTCTATATACAGGTAACGAGAGGTAATGCTCCCCGTAAGCACGAGTTTCCTCTTGATACAAAGCCCAATCTCATAATGTTCATTTCTCCCCTTACCCTACCCAACAAGGATAAGAGAGCTACCCTTGCAAGTATTGAGGATATGCGCTTTGAGTTCTGCAACATCAAGACCACCAACCTTATGCCAAACGTTTTTGCCGCACAGCGTGCCACGTCTCTCGGGGCAACGGAGGCTCTTATGCACCGTGGCGAGAGGGTAACAGAGGCTGCCCACAGCTCGATACTTATGATAAAGGACGGAGTTGTAGTTATGCCGCCCCTTGACCGCTTTATCCTTCCGGGTATCACAAGGGCGATAATAGAGGAGCTGTGCAACGGCTCGGGCATACCCGTAGAGACAAGAGTTTTCACGGTATCCGAGCTTACCGAGGCAGATGAGATCATCCTCTGCTCCACCACAAAGAACGTCATCTTTGTTTATGAGATAGACGGTAAAAGCGTGGGCGGAAAAGACCAAGGCCTTGCAAAAAAGATACAGGATATGTTTTTTGAAAAGATATACACCGAAACAGGAGTAAGACTATAAAAGCAGATTTCCGCCACAGCGGAAATCAACCTTCATTATTCACTATTCATTATTCATTATTCACTATTCATTACAATTTACCCCTTGACAAAATCCTTGTCAAGGGGTATAATTGTCTCGTACAAAGGGGAGCTGAGTTACCTCGGCTGAGATCAGGCGTTGAGCCTGGGACCCATAACCTGATCCGGATAATGCCGGCGGAGGGAAATAGTGACACTATTTCAAGGTCTTCCGACGGGAAGACCTTTTTATTATCGTGTGTGAGGTTTGTGCGAACAACACTCCCGATTTCCTATCTGCAAAAAACGCAGATACAGGTGTGTGAAGTTTGTGCTAACAACACGCCCGAAATTCAGTAGGTGTAAACCGAAGTAAAAGGAGATTACTATGCAACTTACAAGCGCGGCAATTCAGATATTGCCTATGAATGCTGACAACGAGGAAGTGGTCAGAATAGTCGACGAAGCTATTGCTTTTATAAAGAGCTTCGGACTTCATACCGTGGTTGGTCCCTTCGAGACCACGGTGGAGGGCGACTATGATACGATAATGAAGATCATATCCGAGGTCACAAGGATATCTCTCAAGGCAGGTGCCGAGGAGATAATGACCTATGTGAAGATATGCGCCAAAAACGACGGCGACGTTATGACTATCAATGAAAAGACCGAAAAGCATAATTGACAAGCTGCTTCCCTTGGGGACCTTTGCCGTAATTATAGTAATATGGCAGATGCTGTCGGTCACAGAGGTAGTTCCTGCATTTATGCTTCCTTCCCCTGTAAAGGTGGTAAAAGCCTTTGTCAACGACTTTCCCGTACTTATGGAGCACGCAGGCTACACCCTGCTTGAGTCGGCTATAGGTATGTCTGTAAGTATCGTCATAGCCTTCTTTGCGGCTGTGATAATGGATAGATTTATCCTTGTAAAAAAGGCGTTCTACCCTCTGCTGGTAGTAACGCAGACGGTTCCCGCCATAGCCATAGCCCCTCTTCTGGTACTTTGGTTCGGCTTTGGGCTGTCGCCTAAGATCATACTTATAGTTATAGTCTGCTTCTTTCCGGTGGCGGTGGGATTTCTTGACGGATTTGCCTCCGCTGACCCCGATGAGATAAAGTTGCTTCGCAGTATGGGTGCAGGCAATATGCAGATATTCAGACATATAAAGCTGCCTTACAGCCTTCCCCACTTTTTTGCGGGTCTCAAGGTATCCTCTTCATACTGTATAGTCTCTGCCGTCATCAGCGAATGGCTGGGCGGAACCAACGGATTGGGTGTGTACATGACCAGAGTGAGAAAATCCTATGCCTTTGACAAGATGTTTGCCGTAATAATATTGGTTTCGGCATTGAGCCTTTTGCTTATGGCTTTGATCTCCTTACTCGAGAAAAAACTAATGCCCTATAAAAAGGAAGAACGAAAATGAAAAGATCAATTACACTTATATTAGCATTAACAATGCTATTATGCCTTGTATCCTGCGGAAATTCAACTTCCTCAAAGGATATAACCGTTGTCCTTGACTGGACACCAAACACCAACCACACGGGTCTTTACGTTGCACTTGAAAAGGGTTACTATGAAGACCTCGGTCTTAACGTAACTATCCAGCAACCCCCGGAAGACGGTGCGTCTGCTCTTGTAGCAAGCGGCAGAGCTCAGTTCGGCGTTGACTTTCAGGACTATCTTGCTCCTACATACTCAACGGATGATCCCCTGCCCATAACCGCTGTTGCCGCACTTATACAGCACAACACCTCGGGTATCATCTCTATGGCTGACAAGGGTATCACCTCTCCCAAGGAAATGGAGGGTAACTCTTATGCAACCTGGGATCTGCCCACCGAAAAGGCTATAATCAAGACCTGTATGGAAAACGAAGGCGGCGACTTTTCAAAGGTAGAGCTTATCCCCTCTACGGTTACCGACACCCTGACCGCTATACAGACCAACGTTGACAGCGTGTGGATCTACTATGCCTGGGACGGCATTGCCTGTGAGGTAAAGGGACTTGATACCAACTACTTTGCATTTAAGGATATCGACCCCGCCTTTGACTTCTACACCCCCGTTCTTGTGGCAAACAACGCTTTCCTCGAAAGCGATCCCGATACTGCAAAAGCCTTTCTTGAGGCAACGGCAAAGGGCTACACCGACGCCATAAACGATCCCGAGGGTGCAGCCGACATCCTTTGCAAATATGCTCCAGAGCTTGACCGCGACATTGTGGTTGCAAGCCAGAAGTGGCTCTGTAACGAGTATATTGCCGATGCAGAAAAATGGGGTATCATCGACGCAGAGCGTTGGAACGCCTTCTTTGACTATCTCTGGGACAATCAACTTATAGAAAAGGAAATTGCAGATAACTACGGCTTCTCAAACGAGTATCTGCCTGATTGATATGAACAACATCCTGTCAGCCAAGGGTATTGCCAAGGCATTTGACGACAAAGTAATATTCCGCGACCTCGACGTAGACCTATCTGAGGGTCAGACCGTAGCACTCTTAGGTCCCAGCGGTATAGGCAAAACAACGCTTATGAATATACTCTCGGGAGTTATGACCCCTGACGAAGGCAGAGTCACCCTATGCGGTGAGGATATCACGGGCAAGCCGGGACATATAAGCTATATGCAGCAGAAGGATCTGCTCCTTCCCTACTATACCGTACTTTATAACGTAGCCCTGCCCTTGATAATCAAAGGCGAAAGCAAAAAGGAAGCCCTGAAAAAAGCAGGCGGATATTTTGAATTCTTCGGTCTTGCAGGCTACGAGGACAAATATCCCAAGGAATTATCGGGCGGTATGCGTCAGCGTGCAGCGCTTCTGCGTACCTATATACAGTCGGGAAAGGTAGTACTCCTTGACGAGCCCTTCGGCGCCCTTGACGCCGTGACCCGCCGTAAGATGCAGAAATGGTATCTCGGTATATCAAAGGAGCTGGAGCTGTCAACGGTCGTTATAACCCACGATACCGACGAAGCCCTTATCCTTGCAGATAGGGTATATATTATGGGCGAGGGCAAGGAGCTTGACGTAATAGACCTAAAGGATAAGCCGTCTAACTTTGAGCTGACGGAGGAGTTTATAAAGCTGAAAAAGCAGATAGTTTCATATTTGTAAGACGACCGATTTTTGGTCGTCTTTTCCTTTATTCATTATTAACAATTTGTTATTGATTTTCTTGTACACAAGTGCTAAAATCTATTCTTGTATTATAGATGAAGAAGGTAAAAAAATGACTACTCTTTTGATGATCTCCATAGCTATGCTGGCAGGACTTCTGCTCTCCCGTGTAGCAAAACTCTTAAAGCTTCCTGCTGTCACAGCTTATCTTGTGGCAGGTATACTTATCGGTCCCTTTGCGCTGGGCAGACTGGGTATTCCCGGACTCGGCTTTGAATCTATTGAGGCTGTAAAAGCATTATCGGTATTCTGTGAGGTAGCTCTGGGCTTTATAGCCTTTACCATCGGTAACGAGTTCCGAGTTTCTCAGCTTAAGGCTATCGGTAAGCAGGCTACCGTGATCGCATTCGTTCAGGCGCTCCTTGCTACCATCTGTGTAGATGCGGCTCTTATAGGACTTCACTTTCTTATGCCTGACAAGCTCACACTGCCCGTTGCTATAGTTCTCGGCGCAGTTGCTACAGCCACGGCTCCTGCAGCGACCCTTATGGTCATCCGTCAGTACAAGGCTAAGGGTAAGCTGACCGACATACTGCTGCCCGTAGTTGCTCTTGACGATGCTATAGGTCTCATAGTATTTGCGGTATCCTTCGGTATTGCAAAGGCTATGGAAAGCGGTCATTTTGACCTGATCTCAATCATCGTCAACCCCTTGCTTGAGATAGTATGCTCCCTCGTTCTGGGTGCGGTGATGGGCGTTCTCTTTACCGTAGTTGAGAGATTCTTCTCCTCTAACAGTAAGCGTCTTTCTATCGCCATCACCTTTGTTATAGCCACCGTCGCTCTGTCTATGCTCGACTTCCATATCGGTGCGGTGGAGATAGGCTTCTCTTCCCTCTTGGTATGTATGATGCTGGGAACGGTATTCTGCAATATGTGTGATTTCTCAGAGGATATGATGGGACGTACCGACAAGTGGACTGCTCCTCTCTTCGTACTCTTTTTCGTATTAAGCGGAGCCGAATTGGAGCTTGCGGTATTTGCAGACCTTGCCATCGTCGTTATCGGTATCGTATACATAATCTTCCGTTGTCTCGGTAAATACTTCGGTGCTTATATCAGCGCCAAGTGGACCAAGTGCGACGATAACATCTCTAAATACCTCGGTATCACCCTCTTTCCACAGGCAGGCGTTGCTATCGGTATGTCTATCATTGCCGCACAGCAGCTTGGGGAGACGGGTATGGTTATAAGAAACATCTGTCTCTTTGCCGTGCTTATTTACGAGCTGTTTGGTCCTATGCTCACAAAGATCGCCCTTATCAAGGCAGGAGAAATTGATCTCAAGCCTGTAAAGATGAAGCACGATCATATAGTTTCAAACGACAAGAGACCTACAGAGCGCCACGAGAGAAGAAAATAAATGCAGAATGCAGAGTGCAGAATGCAGAATTACGGAAGATTTCCGCCAAAAGCGGAAATCTTCTTTATTTATCCACGTTTCACCGTCAGGTGAAACATATCGCGTACAAAGTACATATCGCATCTGCTCGCAGATATATCGCATTTGACCGTAGGACAAATATATCGCACAGGCTGTCATTGACAGCCTGTTTATTATTTTATATAATATTTTTATAAAAGCGCGAATCAAATCTGTTTTTTTACGACTAAAAGGGCAGAAAGGAGAAAACTCTATGATCTATATAGACGAAAAATATCAAGAGTACCTTGACTATCTCTATAAAACTGCAACTATACGGTTTCCCGACTGTCAGGATATCGACGGTATAGTTCAGGATACACTTCTTGCCTTTTTCATTCGTGAGAGTAAAGGAGAGCATATAGAACATCCTAAGTCATATCTTAATTCCATACTCATTCATAAATACAACGACCATCTCCGAGGTAAATATAAAAACTCGGTCGTTTCATTTGAAAATATAGATATGGAAGCCATCCCCGACGAGGATATGAGCGAGGAATATGAAGCGGTGCGCCGTGAGATAGGCAGACTAATAAGGATATACCGTGAGGTCACCGTGCTTCACTACGTTCACGGTAAGGGCGTTGACGAGATAGCAAGAGAGCTTGATATACCGAAAGGAACTGTGCTGTCAAGGCTTTCCACTGCCCGTAAGCAGGTCAAAGAGGGTGTAAGCAATATGGAAAAATACTCTGATATAAGCTACGAGCCTAAATGCCTGACCTTAGGAATATGGGGTTCCCCGGGATTTGGTGCAGAGCCCTTTTCCCTTGTGGCATCGCCTATTGAAGAAAACATACTTATACTGGCATACGAAAAGCCTATATCGATAAAATCTATCGCAGATACTATGGGTATACCCTGCGCCTATATCGAGCCTATAGTCGCAAAGCTCGTTTCGGGCGAGCTCATGGGTGAAACTCCCAAAGGGTTGGTGTATACAAGATGCTTTATTCAAAAGTATTCGGATTCCTTAGGTGATATAATTTGTCAAAAGCAGACCGCTGACAAATATGCAAAGGCGGTATGGGATTCGTTAAAAAAGCATATCCTCCCCTTGGTCGACAAAGGCACACTTACCTGTATGAATGATAAACAAAAGGTAACCTTCCTTTTGTATATGCTACAGCATATACTGAACCTTGTTATCCGCAAGACGACAGGTAACTCCTACCGTCCCGATACTCCGCCGCAGAGACCAAACGGCGGTGCCTGGCTTGTTAGTGCTAAAATGTTTGAAGCGGGAGAAAAGGTGATAAATAAATATGAGACCTCGGGGCCTGTCTGCTGTGCATATTCTCAGGGTGAACGGTATATCGGAAAAATGTATGACTATCAGTCCTTTTTGGGTGATACACAGTATGCCTACAGAAGCTTCAGATACAACTGTCCCCCAAACGAGGTATTTGCTTTTCTCTGCTCCTTTATTGATGATACTATACGTCCTCAGAACAGTATTATATACGAGCTGTGCGAGGATTTTGAAAATATAGGAATACTCCGTCGTGACGAAAGCCACAAGAAGCAGTATACGGTTGATATCCCCTATATGACCTTAAATGAGCTTGGAGACGCTTTTGATCGGGCTGAGAAAGCAGCAGACGAGCTGTGTGAGCTTCTTTCTCCTGCTCTTTCGGTTATGTGGAAGGAGCATATAAACAATGTCCCGAAGCACGTTGACGAATACCGTTATTACAAGCACACAGGTGCGCTTGGGGCATATATACCTGTACAGATAAGAGCTATCCTTGATGCCGGACTGCTTCCCTATCCTGTAAAGGTCGGTAAGACTCCTGTAATGATTTTAGCCCGTGAGGTGTGATATGTTATATTTATATTTGATTATAGCTGCTCTCGTTGTTCTCTGCATACCTTATATACGGGTTATATGCAAGCGCATACAGTTACTTTCTAAGCTTGAAAAGGTGTGTAAGGTCAGTTATTCATTTCGGGATATGCTTTTGCCCACAAGGTTCAGCCGCGGATTTGTGATAGATGATAAATATACCGTACACATATTCACCGCGTACAAAAGAAGCGAAAAGATCCACCTGCTGCCCGAGTCCTGGCGTGTGGAAAAGCGGCTGAGAATAGTCGGTGTAATAACTATCGGCACTCAAAGCTGGTATACCGAGTACAGGTCATATCCCGATTATATCAAGAAAAGTGCAGACAACAAGCTGCTTCTCTTCAATCCCGCACCTCACAGTATATATGACGGCGATAAAAACAAGATATTCGGTCTTAATGAGGGAGATAAGATATTGGATATGGAGATAGTTACTGCGAGTACGTTAATAAACAGAATAGGCGGTGTCGGAAATGAAATGTAAATATGTTGTATTATTCGTTCTGCTGTTATCGGCATTACTGATCATTCCTGTTGCAGCGGAAAATGCTGACTTTGTCGAAAGTAGCCTTGATGGTGTGGATTTTGAATTATATGTCGAGGATGATGATCTACGCATACTTGCTCTCAACGATATCAATTTAGCGGATGCCTACGGATACCGTGAAACCAGCTTCTTCCCCTGGACGTCAGAGGAGTCGGAGGATGAAAAGCTGAAATATTCTGATATTCAAAACGTCCTGATAAAATATCTCAACCAGGCGGTATCAAGAACATCCCCAGATCTTATAGTGGTTACGGGAAATTTCGTCAGAGGTATTGACGATTACAAGGGGCAATTATTCAATTATCTTTGCGAAACTATAGACAATTATAATATCCCTTGGGCATATTCCTGTGGCAGTGACGAGCGAACGGGAGACTATCCCTTTGAGGATAAGCTTGCAGCTTTGAAAAAATACGAAAACTGTATTTTTGACAAAGGCAGTGTGTCGGGATATAACTATAATATTGCCGTAGTACATAACGGTGCGGTAAAAGAATTGATATACATAATAGATTCCGAAAATACCCCGAAGCCTGATATAACCGAGGACAGAGAGATTTGGTTTACTGAGTCGTATAATAAGGTGAAAAGCTCAAAGGGTGCTGTTCCCTGTTACGTATTTACCAACCACGCGCCGAGATATATGTTTGCCGCTTCAAAGGAATACGGTGTAACCTCGTATATCAATCCCGATAGCCCTCTTGTGTTGGACACGGAGAGTGCCTACGGACATTTCAACATTAGTCCCAACGGCTCCCTTGACAGCGACAAGAGCTTTCTTGAACTGATGAAGCAATCTAACGTCAAGGGTATGTTCTTCGGTGGGGAATCAAGAATAGCCGCAACCGTACCCTACGAGGGGATGCGCTTGGGATATATTATGAAAACAGGCCTATTCGGTATCAAAGAGGGCTCTCTTGTAGGTTCAACTCTTATAGTGATATCCGAAGATAACTGTTCTGTTGAATATTATCCTCATGAAAGCGTTTCGGAAATGTTTAACGACGTTTCAGATAATGCATGGTATACCGATGCCATAGAATATTGCTACGACCGCCGTCTTATGTCGGGTATGGCATCTGAGCGCTTCGCACCGAAAACCACCTTGACAAGAGCTATGTTTATAACGATACTCGCAAATATCGAAGGTATAGATACGGCAGGATACAAAGGCAGCTCCTTTACAGATGTAAAAGAGGGAAAGTGGTATTCCGCGGCTATTGAATGGGGTTACAGAAACGGCATTTCTGTAGGCTACGGCTCAAAATTCGGAGTAAACGACCCTTTGACCCGTGAGCAGATGGCACGGATGCTTATGCAATATCTGAAGTTGAAAACCGACATAGAGGCGGTACATTCTGATGCTCTTGAGACTTATATTGATTATTCGTCAATAAGCGACTGGGCACTTGAAGCTATACATTGGGCGCATAAAAACGAGATATTGACGGGCTTTGATACCGAAGACGGTAATATGATGAGACCTAAATCTCCTGCGACACGGGCGCAGATAGCTGTAGTCGTAAATAATTTCTACGAGCAGTTTTGTAAGAAGTCTATCACCGACCCCGAAAGAACGGGCAGACGTGAAGGCGAGATACTCTTCATCGGAAACAGCCGTATATACTATGGTCAAGCCCCTGAAAAGACACAACTGCTGTCCAATCATTATAGCGGTGGCTACACCTGTGTTGACTGCACACAGCCGGGATACTCTATGTACGGAAACTATCTCAATATGCTCTGCCGTAAGGAATTTGACCCCGAGTTTTTCAGCGAGGCGGATAAGGTAGTGCTGTTAGGTCCGGATAATGAGCTTGCGTTGCAGATGGTAATGGAGCTGTTTCCCAAGGACACAGAGTTTTATATCATTTACGTGTGGGAATATTACGATCCCCAATGGAACGTCCCCGATTATTTTACCGGATATAACGTAAAGATCATACCAGCAGGAAATGCATATATAAATATGCTTCAAAAGGGCTATGACAACGAATTCTTTTTAGCCGAGGACGGTTTTCATCCCAACGGTGTTATGGGATATATCCAAGCTTTGAGCACATATGCGGTAATCGACGGCTCCGATATTTCTGATGCTCCCGAAGGCATTTATACCGAATACGCAACCGATATAAAGGAAGCAATCAATATGGCTCTTGGATCTCTTAATTTACCGTAATTCTATAAGCTTAAAATACTTTCCCGTTTTTCGGGAAAGTATTTCAGATTGATGACAAAGTCATCAATCTGAACAGAGGCTGAGAAACGAAGGGATATTTTGTGAAATCCTTTTCGTCGGCGTACTATGTACGACAGAGAAGGATTTCGCAAAAAGCAAGGAATGGCGAGGGAAATTCGATGTT
>JAFQHD010000067.1 GCA_017398145.1 Clostridia bacterium | reverse complement strand
TGCATGCTTATACTGAGCCTTCAGCTTTTCATCCGCTTCACCATCTGCCTTTTTGTCGGCGCCATCTGCCTGGAGAAGTATCCAATCACGAAGACCCTCAAGGATTATCTTACAAGCCTCAAGCATTATAAGCTTCTTTTCCTCGGTCTCCCCTTTCATACGGTCAAGAACTCTCTTATGTACACCTCCTATACCCTGTGTCATAAGGATATCGTAGTTGGGTACGGTATGTCCCTGATAACCGCCGAGAGACCAAAGCTCGTTCCAGGTATATTCGTAAGCCTTTGGGTTTTCCTTGGTACCAAAGCGCTTTTCCATCTCACCCTCTATTACGGTGATCTCTGCGGGATGAAACTCGGGTCTCATCTCGGTCATAAGGGCGTTAAGCTCGTCAAAACGGTCTATATATGCAGGATGCTTTAAAATGTGTCTTTCTCTGACTATACCTATATGAAAATGCTCGTGAACAGGTCTGGTAGGTCTGGGAAATCCCACAAGGACCTCGCCGTCGTGCATCGTAGGCTCGGTTACAAGCCAGCTTCTCACGATTGCCTTGGCTAACTTTATGGGATAGGGCTCTCCTCTGCACTCGATAAATACGTCAAAGAACGGGGTCTTACCGTCGGGTTCACCGCCTGTTTCCACACCCTCGCGGGTACGGTTGTTCTTCTTTCTTTTAAGCATCGCGGCATAGACCTTTTCCATATTGGGAGAATATTCAAATCTCTCGTCTGTGCTTCTGTAATCTATCATTATATCCTCCTAACTTACCCTCACCGGGGTAGACGTGTATTGCTGAATAATGTCCGCGACCTCTTTTGCCTCAGTCATCTTCATAGAGTGGGTCTCGTATTTTATATCCATGCCTAACTTCTCTCTTTTGGCGTTACCGAGAGTATGATAAGGCATAATGTTTATTTCTTTTATATTCTTATATTTGTTTGCGGTATCCGCTATACCGTGATAATGTACATCGTCATCGTTTATACCGGGGATTATGGGACAGCGAAGGATAATGTCCTTGCCCATAGAATCAAGCAGTGCAAGGTTTTCAAGTATCTGCTTCCGAGAAGCTCCTGTCATTTCACGATGTTTTTCTTCACCTGTGATCTTATAGTCGTAGAGGAACAGATCGACGTATTCCGCCGCCGCCTTTACGGTATCCGAGGATACCATTCCGCAGGTCTCAACCGCTGTATGTAAGCCCTTTTCCTTTGCCGCCTTAAGTATATCCACGGCAAAATCTCCCTGATAGAGAGGCTCGCCGCCCGACAGCGTCAACCCTCCGCCGCTGGTCTTATAATAAGCGGCATCACGCATGACAATATCCACGATCTCCTCGGTACTCTTTATCTCGCCGTAGCTTTCCATTGCGCCTGCAGCACAGACCCTTGAGCATTCAAGACATCCGATGCATTTTGTAAAATCAAGGGTATGCATACCCTCCTCGGTGAACCTGTGTCCCTTCGGCTCACAGACCTTGACACAGTCGCCGCAACCGATGCATTTCTCGGGGGAATACTTTACCTGAGGCTTTTTCGACAATCCCTCGGGATTGTGACACCACAGACAGTTCAGAGGGCAGCCCTTAAGGAACACGTTGGTACGAATACCCGGACCGTCGTGTATAGAAAATCTCTGAATATTAAATACCGTTCCCTGCATTTCTGTCTCCCCAAAAAAAATGATACCATAACATTGTTATGGTATCATTTATTCAAGCTAATGTCAATAGATATAAGATAAACATATTGTAACAGTTGAAGAGGCAGAAAGATTTCTCAGTCTGTATCGATGCCCTGATAGATAAATCCCCACTCCCTCATGGAATCAAGCACGGGTCTTAAGCCGTAGCCCACCTCGGTCAGGGTATACTCCACCTTAGGCGGAACCTCGGGATAAACGGTACGCTCCACTATTTTTTTATCCTCTAAATTTCTCAGATGCTCGGTCAGAACCTTTTGAGAAATATCTCCGATGGATGCCTTGAGCTCACCGAAGCGTTTTGTTCCCTGCATAAGAGTGCAGAGAATGGTTATGGTTCTCTTGTTGGCAAGAATACTCAATGCGGTCTCAAGGGGGCAACTGGGACAGTGCATCATAATGATAAACCTCCATGGTTACTTTTTGGTAACTATACCACTTTAAAGTGCCTACTTTACAAATGTTTTACTGTATATTATTATATAACCAAAGAGAGGAAGTGTCAAGTGCACAAGTCTCTGATAAACAACAAAAATTATGATTATTATAAGGAGGTCCATCATGAAAAAGACAATAAAAGGTTTGATCGCTATATTAACGGCGATATTGCTTCTCACAGCAGCGCTTTCACTCGCAATAAACGCAAATGACACAACCCACAACCCCACCGTTACGGTAGACGGAATGGTAATAACGGTAACCGATGTTGCCGATGCCTCTGTGGTAAGAACAGCATTGGGTATCCACGATACCGTAACCTCCATGAAGGAAGCAGGTGCCATAAGCCATACACAGTGCGCCATAAAATTCTTCGATACATACACCTATGACATGAACGCTGTAGGCGATGCCACGGTAGTAGTTGAATACGAGGACGGCGGTTTCTTCATATTCTACGTATACCTTGAAGGCGAGCCCGTGATCCTCGAAGAAAGAAATCCTCAGTTCACAATAGATGCAGGCATCATCACTATCTCGGGTCTCACAGACGCCAAGCTGGTAAGAATAGCTCCCGGTAACTACGGAACCTCTCAGGATATCAAGTTAGCTCCCGGAAATATCAACTACACTCAGGATTACATCGGCGGTATAGACACACGCTGCTTCCCCCATCCCACAGGCGGAGAGGGTGATGTTTCAATAGCCGTTCAGTACATCGACGATCAGATATTCATTCTGAACACCGGCATCGTTCCCGAGCCCGAGCCCATAGTCCCCACCGAGCACTTTCCTACAGTTTCCACAGACGGTCTCAACGTTACCGTAGGCGGACTTGAGGACGTATATACCATCAGAGTTATAGACGGCCATTATGATGTGGCTGTTGAGGTAAGAAACCATCCCGACACGGTTAACTTCGGACAGAGCGTTATCCACCGTAAGGAAAGCTACACCTTCAAATGGCCCAATCCCGGTGAGATCACAATAGTAGTTCAGTATCAGGATGTTACAAAATACCTCTTCAACGTAACCCTTACCGAAAAGCATGACCCTACAGTTACAGCAGACGGCCCGGCAGTTACGATAGCCAACCTTGAGGATGTAAGAGATATATTCATCGCCAAGGGACACCACACCACATACAGAGAGGTCAACAACAACAAGGTGGTCCGCATCACCGAATCCAAGCTGGCAGGTGTAAGTGAATACACCTACCTCGTCCCAGAAGGCGGCGAGCATTCCATAGCAGTAAGATACAATGACGGCGAGGTCGTTATCCGCTATGTAAACATAGAGGTTACAGAGCCCGTGTTCACCCTTGACGGTCTTAAGCTTAAGATAGAGAACCTTGAGGGGGTAAAGGTCATCCGTACCGCATACGGCGAATTCAATGCAGCCTCTAAAATAAAGGCAGCCGAGGGCTCAAGAGCCTTCACGGCAACAGGGGTTCTCAAGGATGCCGACGAATACACCGTCCAGTACCGTGAAAACGGCACGGTAAGTGTATCTGTCAGCTACTACAACGGCTATACCGTAGTAAAGAGCTTCAACATTGCAAAGTATGTTCCTACCTTCTCTCAGGAGGGTAACAGAGTGACCTTCGGCTCTCTTGACGGACTCAAGGTACTGAGATACGCTAAGGGCGAGTTTGAGACCTCTGCAGAGATAAAAGCAGCTCCCGGTTCTGTAGCACTCACCCCCGCAAATATAGTTGACGGACATATCACGGTCGAGCTCGGTCACGGCAGATACACCTTCTCGGTACAGTATGAGGACGAGAGCTACAACTACTTCAAGGTCGTTGTCAGCGCAAACGAGAAGATCAGCCCCGAAGAAGCAAAGCAGATAATCGACAGCGGTGTTGAGCATATTATCCTCGACGTCAGAACTCTCGCAGAGTACAATGAGGGTCATATTCCGAACGCATACCTCATTCCCGTAAACGAGCTTGCAGACCGAGCTGCAGCCGAGCTTCCCGACAAGGATGCTCTGATCCTCGTACATTGCCGTAGCGGTGCAAGAAGCGCGCAGGCAGCACAGATACTCGAAGACCTCGGTTACACCAATGTCAAGGACTTCGGAGGGATCAACTCCTGGCCTTATGAGATAGTAAAATAAAGCTATATATAAATAACAAACGCTCTGCAAAATCAAATTGCAGAGCGTAATATTTATTCTGAGAGCTTAAGTATAACGAGATGTTTTTCACCACCGCCGAGCCGCCGTGATCGAGCATATCTATGATATTATATCCTCAGGAGACTTGGTCTGTTACTTTATTATCCTATCCCTTATAGTTTAATATCTGTTTACGCGATACCCTTATCTTCATCTGCCGGAAATTCGGTTCTATCCCAAGCTCCGGTATTTTCGTTTAAAATAAATCTCCACACAGAATTGCCCTCTTCGCCGAAAAATGCTGTATATCTGCCGTTATGATACAGCACACCTGCATCATCTCCTGCAGCAAATGCAAGCTTAGGCTCGGTTTTAGGTATCAGAAATTGATCAAAGCGTTTCCACTCCTCCATCTGATAATGAGGACTGAACCAAACGGGAACTATATCATATCCGTCAACAAAATATTTGCCGTCATAGTCCTCAAATCCCGTATGAGAAAACGCCATAGCACCCGCGCTTGAACCAACAAGCACCTTGCCTTCGGTGGCTGCCGCCTCAAGTATCCATTTTTCCGCCTCATATTCAGACCAACGCTTGGTGAGAGGCTCCATTGCACCGCCGGGAACGTATATAAGATCTGCCGCTTGTATACGATCACGTACTTCTTCTTTTGAGGGCTTTTCCCTCACAAGCTTAAGTACGTCAACGCTTTTGGCAAATTTACCGTAGAAGCCTACGGTTTCTTCTATTATTTCGGGATCGTCACCTCTTGCGGTAGGAAGAATTACCACTCGGGGAGCTTCACCACACAGCTTGCAGGTCTTGTACGCCATAGTACGGCTGGAGCTGCCGCCTACCAAAACCACCTTTGCTCTGCATATAAAGTCTTTCATAAATACTCCTTTGACAAGTAGATAATCGTATTATAACAAATCGCTTTCTGAATTGCAATATATTTTATAAGTCCGCTATAACCACCGATGTTGCACTAATGCAACAGCCTGTATAAATTTGTATCTTTAGGATACAAATTGCGATATTTTTGCCCTTGGCAAAAGTGATATGTAGCTTGTACGCAATATGTCTGCTAAAGCAGACTCGATATGTTTTCTCTTACAAAAAACGCGAAAGCCGTCGCAAAAGCGACGGCTTTCATAATAGGTATTAATCAAGTAACTCTTTCACTCTGAAATGAATACATTTTTCGATCAACTTCAAGCGTTCATCGGGCAAATTATATTTAGAATGCTTTTTGAATTTGAAATTCAACAGCTTGCGCAAAGCTTCACGGTGATCGTTTGTTAATACCTGCTTAGCTGTACCTATGAAATCATCGTATACACAGGGTAATAACGTATCTGCATAGCTGATTAAGCTTTCGATTGATTCCAGATCGTCACGACCCGCAAAATTAAAGAGCGAATTACCGTGGTCAAAAAGAGGGGCGGGAGCGGCGATTTTGTTTACGCTGTTATCAACAAGAAAACCGAAATTACCAAAATGACGGTCTGTATTACAGATAACAGCATCAAGCACCAGCATATCGTTAAGCGCTTGCACAAAGCTATCACCTAAGCCTTCGTAAAACTCTCGCACAGAACTCATACCACCGGCAGTAACAACCCTTCCCACAGGAAGAAAGGAATGTTTTTTATTGGTAAACAGCTCACAGGTGGAGCACAGCTCCCCTTCCCAACGTGAGAGTTTATAGTCAACGGCTTTAATACCCAGTACAGATGCGATCTGTGCCGCATAAAACTCAGAGTAAGGCTCGTTACCTGTATTTGATGCTCCACTTGTACCACCCTTATAAAGCTTGATAGAGCCTTTCTGCCGACGCCAACACTTGGGCAGCATACCGTTAGTGGTAAACTCCGGGCAGGATGCAAGAGATGAGCGGACACTGCTGCCATATCCCGTAAAAGCAATAAGTGCTAAAATATTACTGAAACGGTTGTCATAGAGATTGAATTTTTCAAACCGTCCTTCAAAGCCTTCCTCAACGACCCAGTAGCAATCATTAAGCGACAGTCCCTTAGAAACCTTGATAATATTCATCGGGCGGTTGATACTGAGTCCGCATTTGCTCAAAAAGTTCTGAACGTACGCACGGTTTTTAGGGATAGTCCTGTGTTTTAACCACTTGACAAGTCCTTCATCGGATAAATTCAGATCAAGGGGCAAAAGGTCCTTGTTGTTCTCATCCACCCAAACTATTCGGGCATCTGGAATTACACTGTCTTCAACTAAAGCAAAGCGCAAAACAGGTCGGTCAAAATGCCTTATTTCATAATTCATACGATACCCTCCTTCGTGTTATTTTATATTAGTATAGCATATTTTATTCTGTTTTGCAAGGAGTCATATCGAAAGAGACGTTCTTTTATACCGCATTACACTTTACCGGTGGTATAATTATTTTCTTACCGTATGGAAAACGGCTCCATTGACTATTTCATATACCTATTTTATACTGTAAATGTAAGCTTACGAATAAATCAACGGAGGAAATCTCAATGAATATAGGAAAGATCATATACAAACTACGGCAGGAAAAATGCTACACTCAAGAAAAGCTTGCAGGGCTTTTGGGAATAACCACGGGCGCCGTCTCAAAATGGGAATCCGGAAACGCCTATCCCGATATTACCCTCATACCGAAGATTGCCGAAATATTCAACGTTTCAACAGATTATCTTTTTGATCGTAATGACACTCTGAACAAAAGTATAGATGAGATAATTTCAGAAGCCAAACAACAGAACTTTGACGGTTCCGTACAATTATTGACCGCCGCGTTGGAGCGTTATCCTAACAACCCGAGGCTTATGTACGAGCTTGCGTGGTGTAAATGTATGTCGGCAAAGGAATTCGGTCCCGAGTGCAAGCAGATTCAAGAAGCAACCGAGTTGTTTGAAAAGCTTACGCGGGTACCGGACGATGACACTATACGGGCTCACTCCTTTGATCGCCTGTCAAAAATAGCCCTTTTACAAGAAGATTATGAAAAAGCGTTATATTACAACAGCAAGATTCTACCGCCCGACGGCCTTTATCCGAGATCGGAACACGCAATAATAAAACTCCGTCAACTTGATAACGCCGAAGCTCTTCACACGGCAAAGCAAACTCTTTACAGAAATATTTACGAATACTCAAATACACTGAATTGGATATTGGCTTATTACCACAATCACGATATGACGGAAGCCGGAATCAATGAAGCATCCCGCGGAATAAAACTTCTTGAATTATTCAACTTTAATGGGTACTTTTCTCAAGATCTGTCTATATACTACGAATATCTTGCTTTTATGCACGCCTTACGGGAAGAATATGATGATACACTTGACAATCTGGAAACTGCTTATAAATATGCTTTAAAATGTGATACAGAAGCGGTAACCGAAAACTATAAGCTTTTTGGAAGTGTTATAGATGAGCAAAATATTACCTACAATGAAAGAAAAGATCTGTTGGCTTGTATTTTATCACCGTCTCGCGTTGTATACGACCCCATACGAGAAATGCCGAGATTCAGGGCTGTAATAACAGCTCTTGAATTCGGTGTTGCGATATAATAAAAAATTCCCAAATGGGAATTTATTATTGCGAAAGCCGTCGCAGAAGCGACGGCTTTCATAATATTACTTAGTTACTGTAATCTTATTAAGTACCACAGAAACGTCGGGGTCAATACCTCTTACCTTGGTAAGCTCCATTGCGATGAGCTGTACGGTAACTGCAAAGAGGTAAGGAGAAACGTTATCCGAAGCAAGCTTGGGAAGCTTGAATACCAGGGGCATATCGTCGAAATCATCGGTATCGGTGATAACAAGCACCTCGGCTTCGGTAGGCTTAACCTTCTCGATTACTATCTTTGCGTCGTCAAGGCAAGCGCCGTTTGCTGCAAGGACGATACAGAGACCGTTCTTGTTAAGCTGTGCAAGGGGACCGTGCTGGAAGTCGCTGATTGCGTAACCGGAGATCTTAAGACAGTTGGTCTCCATGATCTTGAGTGCACCCTCAAGAGCGATGGGGTATGTCATACCTCTGCCTACAAGCACGCCCTCACGCATAAAGCGGAATCTCTCAACTGTGGAAAGAACCTTATCGGGCATATAGTCAAGAAGCTCAGCTACTGCTGCGGGAACGCTTTCAAGTTCCTTTGCAAGCTCCTCGTCGCCTGCCCAGAGCTGACCCAGCTTAGCAAGCAGATACATCTCGGAAGTAAAGGTCTTTGTTGCAGCGATAGAAGCCTCGTGACCCGAGTCGATAAACAGGTGGAAGTCACCTGCCTTTGCAACGGGAGACTCGGTGTTGTTGGTAATGGTAACGGTAAGACCGCCTGTAGCCTTTGCCATCTCGATGATAGCAAGAACGTCCTTTGCCATACCCGACTGGGAAACACCGATAACAAGAGTGTTCTTGTAATTGATGGTTGCACCGTACTTGGTGTTAACGGAGGAGGTTGCAAGTCCGCAGGGGATGCCGAGATATCTCTGATAGAGATACTGTGCATAGATACAAGCGTGATCGGATGTACCTCTTGCTGCAAATACTACGTTGGTGATATCACCTCTTGCCTTGATAGCGGCTGCTGCTGCCTCAAGGACTTCCTTATTGGTTGTGAGAACGCGGCCAAGCACCTCAGGCTGCTCGCGGATCTCCTTTTCAAGATTCATCATTGGAATACACCTCAAAATTAAGTTTAATTTCTATAAATGTTATTTAGCTGTGTAAATGAATTGGCTTCGCCATGAATTGGTTTCACCATGAATTGACCTGCGGTCATGAATTGTATCCTTTGGATACATTAAGGAAGATTTTTGCTATAGCAAAAATCAATTCAATTGAATTAGTTTTCGTCCAAAGGCGAAAAATTTCCTTAATGCACCTATGGTGCAATTCACGATGCGAAGCATCAATTCATGACACTTTAGTGTCAATTCATGACAACAATGTTGTCAATTCATCTCTTAGAAAGTACCTCTGCCTCGTACTTCTCTACCTCGTCATACCAGGAAGCGTCGCCTGCTACACCGCACTCCTCACAGTACTTAGCCCATACTGCACCGAAGGGAAGCATCTTAGCCTCTTCCTGCATAACCATAAGCTTGGTGAAGTTGCCCTCATCCTGAAGAGCCTTGAGAGCTGCGTTGGGAGTACACATAGCCGCAAGAAGAGCCTTCTGCCAGCTTCTGAAGCCTGTGGTCCAAGCGGAAATACGGTTGATGGAAGCATCAAAGTAGTCAAGAGCCATGTAAGCACGGTCGAGAGCGTCGCAACGAACGATCCCCTTTGCCATCTCCTTGGTCTCGTCGTCAAAGAGAACAACGTGGTCGGAGTCCCAACGAACACCACGGGTGATGTGGAGTGCGATCTCAGGGAAGAAGCAAAGAAGTGCGGGGATCTTGTCGGAAACAACCTCGGTAGAATGGTAGTGACCGTTGTCCATAAGAGGAATGCACTTATCAGCATTAGCAGCAACAACGGAGAGTGCGAACTCTGCAGAGCCTGCAGTGTAGGACTCAACG
>JAFQHD010000066.1 GCA_017398145.1 Clostridia bacterium | reverse complement strand
CACAAAAGAGGATACAAGCGAATACGGGATTGAAGAATATATCATCAAGACCGAGGGTAAAAATCTCATTATCACAGGCGGCGAGCAGAGAGGAACTATATACGGAGTTTACTCCTTCCTTGAGGACTATATCGGATGCCGTTTCTTTGCGGAGGACTGCGAAACGATCTATAAATCTGACGAGATAGTTATCCCCTCGGATATAAGCGACCGCTTCAAGCCCACCCTTGAGTACCGCGACACCAACGACAAGACCTATCAGGGGGGAGAGATAGCCTCCAAGCGTAAGATCAACTCCAGCTTCTGCCGTGCAATGACCTATTATCAGGGCTCGTCTGTCGACTTTGCGGGCGGAGCGTTTGTGCATACGATGGACACCGTATACGATCTTGCGGATCAGGGTCATCAGCCCTGCTTTTCAAGCGAGGAGACATATCAGACCGTCCTTGAAAAAACAAGAAAAATACTCAAAGCAAGTCCCAACGCCGAGCTTATCTCGGTAACTCAGAACGACAACAACAACGCCTGCACCTGTAAGGACTGTACCCTCGTTTACCACGAGGAGGACAGCCGTGCCGCACCGCTGCTGCGTTTTGTCAACCGACTTGCCGAAGAATTGTACGACGAATATCCCAATGTCAAGATACAGACCCTTGCATATATGTTCTCAAACGAGGCTCCCAAGATAACCAAGCCCCACGAAAACGTGATAATAGAGCTTTGCTCACTTGACGCCTGCTGCGGACATCCCTTAGGCGACTTAAGCTGTCCCACAAATGCGGAGTTCAGAGGTCAGATAGCCGACTGGAGCAAGCTCACAGACAACCTCTATGTGTGGTATTATGTTGTGGAATTCACAGGCAATGCAAAGAACGCTCCCTTTATGAACTTCAACTCTCTCTACGATACCTACACCCTGTTCCTGCGTAACAATGTTACGGGCGTGTTCAACGAGGCTAATATGAACGAGGAAAGCCCCGAGTTCGGAGCTTTGCGTTCATACCTTCTCTCCAAGCTCATGTGGGATCCCGACATGACAAGAGAGGAATACGATACCGCTATCAGCGAGTTTATCGCAGCATACTACGGCGAAGCCTCCGATGTCATTGAGGAATACTTCTATATGATGTCAGCCTTTGCCCATGACCGCCACTTTGAGCAGTATACGGGAGCAAACGGTATCCTTGATATGGATCAGTACACACATACCGTAGGCGAGGTCTCGGATTGGATGGATCGTCTGGCAGATCTTGAATACGAAAGATCCGAAACAAAGACACATATGAACCGTTTACGCAAGGGCTTCAGCCAGGTGAAGAGCTTTGTGATGAATTTGAAATAATATGAAAAAATTACTGTTAGTTATACTTTGTTTTATAACGCTTCTTACCTCTTGTAACACAGGCACTTCGATCGATGCGCAAAAAATCAAGCTTACCGCAACCGAGGGTGAAGCTGATTTTGCCTTCGTTTATCCCGAGGGTGTTGACCAGAGCGTAGAGGAAGCTCTTAATTCATTATGTAAGATATTCCGCGAAAAATTAGAGCTTGAGCGCATTTCGGTATACGATGACAGCCGTAACGAGGCCGAGGATAGCTTTGAGATCCTTGTCGGTAACACCAACAGAAGCGCATCAAAGGCAGCATTAGCTGACCTTCGTGACCGTGAGTTTGTCGTTGGTATTTATGAAGGTAAATTTGTTATTGCAGGTGTTGATACAGACGCTACACTTGATGCCATAAACCACCTCTATATGCACTTTGATGAGCTTATAATTGACGGAGAAATTTCCTCCGAAAATAATTATATTCTCAAGTACGATTACAAGTACGACAATATAAAGATAGGAAATAAAGATATTTCAGCTTATACCGTCGTCTATCCCGATCCCGGCGGTACCTATGCCGAAAAGGACTCTGCCGAAAAATATGCAGCCCACAGGCTTGCCGAGCAGATAAGTCAGCTCTGCGGAATCATCCTCCCTTGTGAAAACGAAAAAAACACGGAGGCAGAATATAAATTTATCATAGAAAAAAGTGATAAAGAAGATTCGTACAGCATAAAGACCGACGGCAAAAATACCGTAATCAGCGCTGACTCTGTTTATTCATTTACAAAGGCGTTTGATTCTCTGCTTGAAAAAGAAAATATACCCAAGGATTTTTGCGCCGAGGGTACGGAGCTATTAAAGGAAACCCGAAATGACAACTTCGTTTACGTTTCCTACGGAGAGGACAAGGTATACGGAGACAGCCCTGTGAAATCAATTATGATCGGTGACGTTAATATCACCGAATACCGTATAATCCACCACGATTTCGGAAAAGGCTATTCCGGCTACGGAATGAATGAAATTTATGCAGCACAGCAGCTTCAGAGATATCTGAAATATGCTATCGGTGTTGAGCTTCCCTTAGATACCGACTCTTCCGAGGCTACCGAGTATGAGATCCTCGTAGGTAACACCAACCGCACAAAAGAGGATACAAGCGAATACGGGATTGAAGAATATATCATCAAGACCGAGGGTAAAAATCTCATTATCACAGGCGGCGAGCAGAGAGGAACT
>JAFQHD010000065.1 GCA_017398145.1 Clostridia bacterium | reverse complement strand
CCTGCCTTATTCCCATACTGCCGCCTCCGCGACCCGTGGTGTCGTCGCATACGGTCAGGTGCACCGAATCACATTCTACGGGAGTACTTGACCCGTTCTTTGAAACGATCTTGAGCGTCAGCATGGCTTACTCCTTGGATTTGCGGTAAACATCGTCAATAGTACCGCTCATAAGGAAAAACTGCTCGGGGATATCGTCGCACATACCGCCGATGATATCCTCAACGCTTGAAACGGTTTTTTCAAGGGGAACATAAACACCCTTGTAGCCTGTAAAGCTCTCCGCCACGTGGAAGGGCTGGCTGAAAAATCTCTGGATACGTCTTGCACGGCGTACAAGGACCTTGTCCTCGTCACTTAGCTCCTCCATACCGAGTATGGCGATGATATCCTGAAGCTCGTTGTACTTCTGAAGGATACGTTGTACCTCCTTTGCCGCCTTGTAATGACGGTCGCCCACAAAGTCGGGGGTCAGCATACGGCTGGAGGAGTCAAGGGGATCGACTGCAGGATAGATACCTAACTCCACGATCTTTCTTGAAAGAACGGTGGTGGCATCAAGGTGAGAGAAGGTCGTTGCGGGAGCAGGGTCGGTCAGGTCGTCTGCCGGCACGTAAACTGCCTGAACAGAGGTAATAGAGCCGTTACCCGTGGAAACGATACGCTCCTGCAGCTTACCCATCTCGCTTGCAAGGGTAGGCTGATAACCTACCGCCGAGGGCATTCTGCCGAGAAGTGCGGAGACCTCAGAGCCCGCCTGAGTAAATCTGAAAATATTATCTATAAATAAAAGTGCGTCCTTGTGGGAATATTCGCGGAAATATTCTGCCATTGTAAGACCTACTAAGGGAACGCGGAGTCTGGCACCTGCGGTCTCATTCATCTGTCCGAAAACAAGAGCCGTCTTGTCAAGTACTCCCGATTCAAGCATTTCGTTATAGAGGTCGTTACCCTCACGGGAACGCTCACCGACACCCGCAAAGACAGAATATCCGTCATGCTCGTTTGCCACATTGCGGATAAGCTCCATGATAAGCACGGTCTTGCCTACACCCGCACCGCCGAAAAGACCTATTTTACCACCGCGAACATAGGGGGTCATAAGGTCGATGACCTTGATGCCCGTCTCAAGGATATCCTCGGAAGCAACGATATCCGAAAATCTGGGAGCAGGATGGTGTATAGGCCAATGCTTTTCAGACTTTATAGGCTCCTTTTTGTCGATAGGCTCACCTATGACGTTGACCATTCTGCCCAGGGTCTCTTCACCCACGGCTATGGTTATGGGAGCACCGGTATCTGTCGCCGTAAGTCCTCTTGACATACCGTCGGTGGATTGCATGGAGATACATCTGACCTCGCCGTTGCCCAAATGCTGGGAGACCTCAAGTATAAATCTTTCGCCGTCGTGATCTATGGTAACAGCATTGAATATATCGGGTATTTCTGTTGGTTCAAACGCAATGTCAACTACAGGACCCGTTATGCGCTGGACCATACCTATAGAACCCTTCATAATTTCCTCCGGAAAATAGTGAATAATGATGGTTGAAAATAGTGTCCTTATGACACTATTTTCTTCCTTAATTCTGCATTCTTAATTCTTCATTCTAAACGTCTGCCTCCGCAGATGTTTCAATAACGTCTGCAGTGACCGCGCTCTGACGGAGGCGGTTTATCTCGCCCTCTAATTTTTCACAATACTCGGTTGCGGTATCAAAGGCGGAGCGCATGGTCATAAGTGTCGCTGCCTGAGCACCGAGAGCATTCTCGAGCGCGAGCTCGTAGACCATAGAGCCGAATACCGTCATTGCGGTCTTTGATATCACCGAATCGCGGTCGGGAGCAAAGAGCAGACCTGTATCCTCCTCATCCTCGCCCTTTACGGCAAAAAGCTCGCTTCGGGAGGGCTTCTGGAGCATCATATTGACATACTTTTGATATACGACAAGAACCTTTGATATCTTACCCTCACTTCTCCAGAGAGCTATATCGTCAAGAAGCTTTCCTACTTCTTCATATGAAGGAACGTCGTCAAATATATATTCCTTTTCTATGGGAATATCCTTCTTTTTAAAGAAGCTTGCCGCCTTCTTGCCCACAGTCACAAGGACGAGATCCTTCATTTCCGAGATATGTCCGTGGGCATAGTTAAGAAGCTCGGTGTTAAAGCTGCCGCACATTCCCTTATTTGCCGCCATGACTACCACAAGGGTGGGAGCATCGGGGTCGGCAGCACGAAGGACGTTTACAAAGCTGGCTTCATATTTTGAGTAAATATTCTCACATTCTCTGCCGTAGGGAGAGAAGGCGGAATATATAGAGTTGAGCTTCGAAAACTTGACGGTGGAGACCGTCTTCATTGCCTTGGTCAGCTTACGGGTGGAACGAATTCCCCGAAGCTGCTTTTTGAGATTCTGAACGGTGGGCATACTATACACCCACCTTATAATCCTTCAAGGCGTTTCTCAGCTTATCGAGAAGCTCGGCATTTGCCTTTGCTCCTGTTTTCAGTTCGGCTACAAGGGGCATATGCTCTGCCTCAAAGTAGGGGAACAGACCCTTTTCGTAGCTGTCCATACGGTCAAGCGCAGTATCTGCCGCAAAGCCCTCTGAAACAGCGAAGAGCAGAAGTGCCTGCTGCCAGTCCTCTAAGGGCTGATATCTGTTCTGCTTAAGTGCCTCCATAAGTCTCGCACCCGAATCAAGGGTAGCGCGGGTGGTCTCGTCCACATCAGAGCCGAGCTGTGTAAAGTCTGCAAGCTCACGGTACTGCGCAAGCTTGGTACGGAGGCTTGAAGCCATCTGCTTCATAAGCTTGGTCTGGGCTGCCCCTCCCACACGGGATACTGATAAGCCCACGTTGATAGCAGGTCTCTGACCCTCGTGGAAGAGGTCTGCTTCAAGGAATATCTGACCGTCGGTTATGGAAATTACGTTTGTGGGGATATAAGCGGAAATGTCACCTGCAAGAGTTTCGATGATAGGCAGGGCGGTTATGGAGCCTCCGCCAAGCTCTGCTGACAGGTGAGCGCTTCGCTCAAGAAGTCTGGAATGAAGATAGAATATATCTCCGGGATATGCCTCACGGCCCGAGGGACGGTGAAGCAGCAATGATAGCTCGCGGTAAGCCACCGCGTGCTTTGAAAGATCGTCATAGATGATAAGCACGTCTCTGCCCGAATACATAAAGTATTCTGCCATGGCAGTTCCGGCAAAGGGAGCAATATACTGTGTTGCCGCAGAGCCGGAAGCGGGAGCGGCAACGATGGTGGTATACTCCATGGCACCGTACTTGGTAAGCTTATCCTTGATATCGGCAATGGTGGTGTCCTTCTGACCTATGGCAACGTAGATGCAGATAACGTCCTTGCCCTTCTGATTGATGATAGCGTCAACTGCGATAGCAGACTTACCCGTCTGACGGTCGCCGATAATAAGCTCACGCTGGCCCCGTCCGATAGGAACAAGGGCATCGATGGCCTTGATACCTGTATGCAGAGGCTTATCGACTGCCGCACGGTCAAGTATACCGGGCGCCTTACACTCGATAGGTCTTTTTTCGCTGTGGTAAATATAGCCCTCGCCGTCGATGGGGTTTCCTCTGGGGTCAACGACTCTGCCCAGAAGTCCTTCGCCCACGGGAACGGAGGCGATCCTGCCTACACGTCTTACCGGGCTTCCGCTGTCGATATGCTCGTATTCACCGAAGATAACACAGCCGATACGCTCGGGCTGGATATCAAGCACCATACCGCGCTCGCCGCAATCGAACTCGACCACCTCGCCGTACATAATGTCGGCAAGACCGTCCATCCAGCAGATACCGTCGGATATCTGGATAACTCTTCCTAACTGATAGGTACGTATCTCAGGGGTATGGATCCTTGCTTCGCTTGCAAATGCGGCGTAGACCTCGCCGTAGTCGTCCTCGCTTGTTACGGGACTGCCCTTGACCTTGTTATGATAATGATATATCTCGTCAAGGACGGTACCGTCATAAACGGTATCACCGATACGCAGGCGCAGACCGCCTATAAGAGAAGCGTCCTCGCGCACCCAGAGAGATATCTTGCCGTTAACGGCTGCAACAAGCTTTGTCGCAGCCTCGTCCACCTTCTTTACCAAGGTCTCGTCGAGAGTATAGGCAGAGGTCAGAGTGACGTAAAGCACGTCGTGGCGACTAAGATATGACATATCGCCGGGTGTGAGCTTTATCATAGAGAGGATCTTGTCGATCTGCTCCGACTCCTTGGCTCTCATTGCAGAAAGATAAGGCTCGCGGACAAAGACCTCGGCAACAGAGGTCTTAAGAGTATCGAAGAATTTTCTTCTTGTTTTCTGTATCATCAGACGGCGCATTTCCTTGCACTCGCGCTCACCGAAGGCATATATGTCTGCAAGCTTTTCATCCGTCTGCTTTTTCGCCTCACAAAGCTCTGCCGCATCCTCGGGAGTATCAGCCTCAAATATAGGCTCCTCAAATACCGGAAGCTCTGTCTTTTCAAGCTCTTGCGCCTCATCAAGGTCGCGAAGGATCGCCTGTCGGCGGTTTCTGAACAATCTGATAATAGTCTTGCGGGCAAATAGAATAATAATTGCCGCAAGTATCAGAAAGTTTATTATTACATATTGGATCTCCATAGCTTATCCTTTTACGATTCTGTCCGCAAGCATAACCGCTAACTCCTCGGAATGAGCACCTAACTTGGAAAGGATTTCTTTTTCTTCAGCATCGGTATTCCTGCGGGTCTCGTCTAATTTGTGAAGTCTGACCTCCTTTGCCGCTTCGACGGCCTTTTTGCGGTCAGACTGGACCTTTTCCACTCTTTCCTTGATGAGCTTTTTCTCGTTTGCCTTATGCTCCGCCTTTTTCTCGGCAACAAGTCTTTCATTTTCGGCAATAAGGCTCTCACGCTCTGCTTTTTTTGCCTTTGCCGCCGCTATCTTCTCACGGCGTTTGTCCATGATATCAAGAACGGGCTTAAAGAGCAGGTTGTTGAGGATCAACATCAAAAGAACAAAGCAGATTATCGTCCATATAACGACAGATATCTGTATTGTCATTTTCTTTTAGATCTTACCGATAAGCATGAATGCGATAAGAAGGCCGTAAATGGTAAGAGCCTCCATAAGTGCAAGGGCGATGATAAGGGTGGATCTGATATCCTTTGCGGAATCGGGCTGGCGGGCGATGGATTCCATAGCCGCCTTTGCGGTCTTACCCTGTGCAAGAGCGGGTGCGATTGTGCTTACTGCGATAGCAAGTGCTGCAGCGATTGCGATAAGTCCTTTTGTCATTTTTATACTCCTTTTTTATTGTAAAACAATTTCTTCATTTCGTGTGAATTGTAAAACTGTACTGATGAGCGCAGTTTGGCAGGGGCACCTTGCCCCTCATTCAAGTTCGGTTACTTCGTCTAAATATATAGACGTAAGCATCGAGAATACAAGTGCCTGCAAAGCGCAGAAAAGAATTGAAAGTATCATCATTACCACAGGCACGCCTATAGGAATAAGATGATAAAGCTGCTCCATTACCGTCTCCTCGCCGAATACGTTTCCGTAGAGACGAAGAGCAAGGGAAGCGGGCTTAATGAATTCATCAAGCAAAAGCAAGGGCAGCATAAAAAACATCGGGGACACAAAGCGCTTGAAGTAGTGTTTTGCTCCCATCTTAAGTCCCGCGTACTGCAGAAATACAAAGGTCATAACTCCCAAGCCTGCCGTTACCGAAAGGGAAGCGGTAGGAGCCTTGACGTAAGGGGTCAGTCCCACACCGGGTATAAGTCCCGAATAGTTACAGAATATAATAAAGGTAAACAGAGTTGCCAGGAAAACAAAATACTTTCTTGCCTTTTCCTTACCTAAATTATCGGTAAAGAAGTTATCAAGGTACTCAACACCGGTCTCGATGATATTCTGAAATCTGCCGGGTCTTTCTTTAAGATTTTTACGGACGATAAGTGAAATAACAGCAAGTAACGCCAGTATTATCCACATGGTCACGACCTCACCCGTGACATCGAGAAATCCGAACAGCTTTATAATTACCTCAGACTCGTGGCCCATCCTTATCTTCCTCCTTCTTTTTATCATTGAACTTTACTAATTTAACCGTAAAATAAAACATCGGCAGGGTAATACCAAGACATCCGCCTATAAGAAGCCACGTCTTATCCCACGGAGTATATCCACCGAGGGTAAAGATGATAAGCAGATATCCTATCTGTATCGCAGAGCGGATGATCTGTCCGCCTGTGTACATATCCGGCTTATTTTTTATAAGATATTTCGATACGATATAGTTGAGATATGCTACCGCTGCACCCAATATAAACGCAATAACTGCACCTACAATATTATTATCCGTAATATCACCTTCTTTAACTACATATTATACTCCCAAAATTATGTTTTTTCAAGGGATATTTATAAAATATCATACGATATTTTTGCCTTCGGCAAAAGCGATATGTTTATTTCATAAACGCGATATGATATAAATCCCCATCCACGCGCCCCGCAGGGCATATCGCATCCGAAGGATATATCGCTCCCATAGGGAATATCGCAAATCCGAAGGATTTATATCGCTGAAGCCACCGCTTTTGCGGTGGCTTCATTTATACCATTCTTGTAAGCTTTTTAATTTCCTTGGCAAGTCTTTCATTTATACCCTTGTAGGTAAAACTTCCCTCGTTTGCAACGATCTGCTTGTTACCCATTACAAGACCGCGCTTTTCCATAGCAAGCTTATAGCCTGCGGGGAAGGTGAGACTATCACAGAGACGAAGTGCAGGCAGATATGCCTTGTTCAGCTTCTGTGCTTCCATAATTTCGCCCTCACTGAAAAGCTCAAAGATCTTTGCATTGACCTCGGGAAGGATCGCAGACATTGCGGTCATAGAGCCTGTACAGCCTGCCACAAGAGAGGGGAGAAGCATATCGTCTGTTCCGCAGAATACCGCAAAGTCTGGTCTTATCTCGTCCTTGATATCAACAAGATGGGCTATACGCTTAAGATTCTGGCATGAATCCTTGATACCGATGATGTTCTCGCACTGGAGAAGTCTTTCATAGGTGGATATAGATATCTCCCCTGTAAACATGGGAATATTATAAAGCATGATATTAATATCGGGAATTCTCTTTGACAGACGCACAAAGAACTCCTCGACCTCAAGCTGAGGAAGAGTGATATAGTAGGGAACGCATACTACGATACAGTCGCAGCCGCAGGCCTCGGCATGACGGGCATAGAGTTCTACGGTGTCAAGGTTGGTAGCACATGCACCTGCGGCAATTCTCTTTCTGCCCTTGTTTATTCTTGCACATACCTCGATGAGCTTCATATTTTCTTCGGGGGACATATGCACGAACTCACCTGTGGTAGCGCAGGGAAAGATTCCGGTAATTGGGCTCTTACAGAGGAACTCTACCTCTGCCTCATATGCTTCCCAGTCTATTGTGCCGTCATACTTAAAGGGGGTCATAAGAACGGCGTAGGGACCTTTTGGGATGAAATATTTATCCATAATTATTATCCTTTCAAAAATGCAGAATGCAGAATTAAGAATGCAGAATTATGGTGGATTTTCTCCCTTTAGGTCGAAAATCTTCATATAATCATATTTCCGTTTTCTCAAATCAACCGCTTATATCTGCAATTTTTCTGTTAAGTATAATCAAATGAAATTTTTGTCACCCACAGGTGACAAAAATCTCCTTAATTCTGCATTCTGCACTCTGCATTCTGCATTAGAGCTTTACCGTGTAACGCTCCGCAACCTCTTCGTCGATCTCAACGCCCAGTCCGGGGATATCGGGAATATTTACGTAGCCCTCGGAGTCGATCTGGAAGTGGTGCTTAACGAGGTTCTTGGAAAGAACAGTCTCCTGGCTGCAGTACTCAAGGAAGGGGGAGTTGGGAGTAGCGGCGATAAGCTGAAGGGATGCAGACATAAGGATACCCGTCTTAAATGCGTGGGGGATCATGGGAATACCCTTGAGCATAGCCATATCCATAACCTTCTTTGCCACGGTAATACCGCCGCAACGGCTCATATCAGGCTGGATGATATCGATGTTGCAGCCGTTGATAAGCTCGTTGAACTCGTACATCGTGCCAAGCTCCTCACCTGCGGAGATGTTGACAGAGGAAACATCCTGTGTCAGTCTCTTATAGAACTCGACCGCATCGGGAAGGAAGGGCTCCTCTACCCAATGAACGTCATAATCGCTGAACTTATTACAAAGTCTTACCGCCTGCTTGTACTCGGTCCATCTCATACCGATGTCTATCATCAGCTTTGCCTTGTCGCCCATATGCTTACGGCAGAGGCGGACAAGCTCAAGGTCACGGTCGTCATCTCTGCCAAGCGCTCCCCAGCCCCACTTGATGCCTGTGAAGCCCATGGGGAGATAGGTCTCGCATATTCTTGCAATTTCTTCCTCGGTCTCGGGCATAAGAACCGAGCAGTAAGCCTTTATCTTGTTACGGAAGGAGCCGCCGATAAGCTTGTGAACGGGTTTTCCAAGTGCCTTACCGATGATATCCCAGATAGCGATGTCGATACCCGACATAGCGTGGATAGCGGCAGAACGTCTGCCGTAGTAATAGCTATAATTGTACATCTTCTGCCAGATCACCTCTACGTCAAAGGGATCCATACCGATAACGGCGTCACGAAGGCCTCTGCATACCTCGTGGGATGCGGGTGACTCAACGATAGCCTTAACGATATAAGGAGAGGAGTCAACTTCACCGATACCCTGAATACCTGTGTCTGTGGTAACTCTTACAACGGCGGTATCCTGACTACCGTCGCCAATCATTTTGATCTCGGGCTGCTTAACAACCAGTACCTCTACGTCTGTAATAATCATTTGAAACTTAATACCGCCTTTACTATATTATTTCTGCGATTTTCTATATCGTCTATCGCTTGGTTTATATCTTCAATTCTGTACTCTGCACTCACCATAGCCTTGAGGTTGAACTTACCCTCAGAGGTCCACTTGAGCATGGGCTCCCATGCCTTGGGAGAGGAGCAGGCACCGAATATTGATAACTGCTTTATAATGATGTCTGTTACGGGGAAGTCTACCTTGTCGTCGTCCGCGGGGATACCGTAGAGGATAACGCGTCCGCCGCCGCAGGCACACTTGACTGCCATATCCACCGTCTGCCCGAAGCCTGCCGCATCTATAGATACGTCAACACCGTAGCCGTCGGTCTCTTCAAGAACACGAGCTAAAAGATCCTCCTTTGTGGGGTCGATATGTACGTCAGCACCCAAGGTCAATGCAAGATCGCTTCTGTAGCTCTTTCTGCAAGAAAGAATAACCTTCTTTGCTCCCTGTATCTTTGCAAGCTGGATATATGCAAGACCCGCGGGACCTGCACCCTGTACCAGAACTATCTCGCCCTCCTTTACGGGATGGGCAAGCATAGATCCTGCAGGACAAACACAGCTTTCGATTATAGCCGCTTCCTCGTCGGTCACGTTGTCGGGGAGCTTGTGGAGATTGGGTGCGGGAACAGCAACGTATTCGGAGTATGCACCGTTATAGGGAGCGTAGCCTATCTCACCGCCGTTACAGCAGAACTCGCTGTTTCCTTCTTTACAATATTTACAGGTCTCACAACCTATCATAGTGTCAACGGTACATCTGTCGCCTAATTTCCAACCCTCTACTCCTTCTCCTATCTCGCAGATGACACCTGCCATCTCGTGACCGAGGATGTGAGGGGGCTTGGTAAGAGATATCTTACCCATAATATGATGAATGTCGGTAGCACAAAGACCCGCCGCCGTTATCTTAAGTATGACCCAACCGGGCTTAACTTCAGGCTTCGGTACGTCTCTGACTTCAACTTTTCCTATATCTGTCCAGACTGCTGCTTTCATAGTTGCATCCTTTCATAAAAATATATGATGTAGTAAATTACTCGGTTAAATTGTAATAATATATATACGATCAATTTGTCATTTTACATTATATATTATATGATAATAATTTTCAACCTTTTTTTATATAATAATTGACATTGTATTTGCTAAAATGTATAATGTCTTTACTATATATAAAATGGAGTAGCTATACCGATGAGAAAATTGTTGATATTGACCATCTGCCTTATAATAATGCTTACCTCCTGCGGTACGGCAGGCGGCTTTATCCCCTCCTCGGAGAGCGTAAAGCTCACCGGAACGAAAGGCAAGGCGGATTTTATAATAGTCCACCGCGAGGATGCGGCTCAGGATATCGAGGATGCTCTATCAGCATTCTGCAAGACCCTGAGAGAAAAGGAAAAGCTTGACCGTATCGAGATACACGACGACAGCCGTCGTGAAAACCCCGATGTTGTGGAAATTCTCGTAGGCGACACCAACCGCTCTGCTTCTCAGAGTGCAATAAAAGATCTTCGTGACCGTGAATTTACCGTAGGTGTTTATGAGGGTAAGTTTGTTATCGCAGGCGGTGACGAGGAGGCAACTCTTGACGCCATAAACCACCTCTATATGCACTATGACGAGTTTATAGTAGAGGGAGAGATCTCTTCCGAGCGTAATTATGTTCTTAAATACAACTATAAGTATGACAATATCAAGATAGGCAACACCGATATCTCCGCTTATACCATCGTTTATCCCGACCCCGGCGGAACCTATACCGAAAAGGAAAGCTCGGAAAAATATGCAGCAAAGAGACTGGCTGAACAGATAAGTCAGGCAAGCGGTATTATAGTACCCTGCGAAAACATCAAGGATACCGAAGCCGAGTATCAGATAATAATCGAGCAGAGCGGTGAGGATTATTCCTATTCGATCAAGACCGAGGGTAAAAAGACCACTATAACCGCAGATTCGGTCTACGCATTCACAAAGGCATACGATGCACTTCTGGCAGATAAAAATATCCCCAAGGATTTCAGTGCCGAGGGCAAGGATCTGTTAAAAGAAGCCGAAAACGACGATTTCGTATATGTATCCTATCACAATGATACCGTATACGGTGAGAATCCCGTAAAATCAATAAAGATAGGTGATGTGGATATCACAAAATACCGTATAATCCACCACGATTTCGGCAAGGGATATTCCGGTTACGGTATGAATGAGATCTACGCCGCCCAGCAGCTTCAAAGATATCTTAAGTATGCTTTAGGTGCAGAGCTTCCCTTAGATACCGACTCCTCCGAGGCTACCGAGTATGAGATCCTCGTAGGTAACACCAACCGCACAAAAGAGGATACAAGCGAATACGGGATTGAAGAATATATCATCAAGACCGAGGGTAAAAATCTCATTATCACAGGCGGCGAGCAGAGAGGAACT
>JAFQHD010000064.1 GCA_017398145.1 Clostridia bacterium | reverse complement strand
GTAGCCGAAAGAGCATCCTCCACGCGGAGTTTCTTTTCCTTCATTTCGATTTCGGTTGCGGCACCAACCTTGATTACGGCAACACCGCCCGAAAGTTTAGCAAGGCGTTCCTGCAACTTTTCACGGTCGAAATCGGATGTGGTGGTGGAAATCTGATTCTTTATCTGGGCAACGCGGTCGGAAATTTCGTTCTTGTCGCCTGCACCGTCAACGATGATGGTGTTTTCCTTGGTGATCTTAACCTGTCTTGCGCGGCCGAGCTGTGTGATCTGAGTTTCCTTTAAGTCAAGACCGAGCTCGTCGGAAATAACCTCGCCGCCTGTGAGGATAGCGATATCACGGAGCATATCCTTACGTCTGTCGCCAAAGCCGGGAGCCTTAACTGCAACGCAGGTAAACGTGCCTCTGAGCTTATTGAGTACGAGAGTGGTAAGAGCCTCACCCTCTACGTCGTCAGCGATGATAAGGAGCTTCTTGCCTGCCTGAACGAGCTGCTCAAGGATGGGAAGAATGTCCTGGATGTTAGAGATCTTCTTATCTGTAACAAGAATGAACGCATCGTCGAGAACTGCCTCCATCTTGTCGGTATCGGTTACCATATAGGGAGAAAGATATCCGCGGTCAAACTGCATACCCTCTACTACCTCGCAGTAGGTCTCTGCGGTCTTAGACTCCTCAACGGTGATAACGCCGTCTGCGGTAACGCGCTCCATAGCGTCTGCGATAAGTGTACCGATAACCTCGTCACCTGCGGAGATAGTACCTACACGTGCGATATCGTCTGTACCCTTTACCTTCTGGCTGTTTGCAACAAGACACTCAACCGCCTTGTCAACTGCCTTTGCGATACCCTTACGCAGTACCATAGGATTAGCACCTGCGGTAAGGTTCTTCATACCCTCACGTACAAATGCCTGTGCAAGAAGGGTAGCGGTAGTCGTACCGTCACCTGCTGCATCGTTGGTCTTGGTAGCTACTTCCTTTACGAGCTGTGCGCCCATATTCTCCATAGCGTCCTCAAGCTCGATCTCCTTTGCAATGGTAACACCGTCGTTGGTGATGAGGGGTGCGCCGTACTTCTTGTCAAGCACTACGTTTCTGCCCTTGGGGCCCATTGTGATCTTTACTGTATCAGCCAGCTTGTCAATACCTGCAAGCAGGGCGTTTCTGGCATCAATGCCGTATGCAATATCCTTTGCCATATCAATTTACCTCCGAAAGTTACTCTACTATTGCGAGTATGTCGCTCTGTTTTACGATGATGTACTCGGTGTCACCAAGCTTAACCTCGGTGCCTGAGTACTTGGATGTAATAACGCGGTCGCCCTTCTTTACGGTCATAACTACTTCCTTGCCGTCAACCATACCGCCGGGACCTACCTCTACAACCTCTGCAACCTGGGGTTTTTCCTTTGCAGTTGCGGTAAGGATGATTCCGCTCTTGGTCGTCTCTTCTGCCTCGACCATCTTGATAACAACACGGTCAGCTAAAGGTCTGATATTCATAATATGCCTCCTATATAAGTGAATTTACTTTATTAATTTTAGCACTCAACACTTATGAGTGCCAAAGTACATGGATAATTGTACCACAAGGGGAAAATAAATCAAGAGTTTGATGGGGGTTTTTACATTTAGTTAACAAATCCGAGGGGAGAAATATTCGTAAATGCAGAATGCAGAGTGCAGAATGCAGAATTATGGAGGATTTTCTCCCTTAAGGTCGAAAATCTGCATTTATAATTATTGTTATCTGTATTCTATAATTTGTTGCTTTCGATTTTTGCTTATTGTATTTGTTTAATTAAGCAATAAGTATAAGCAAACTCATATATAATTAAATGGAATTTTTGTTGCCTACAGCAACAAAAATCTCATCAATTCTGCACTCTGCATTCTGCATTCTGCACTCTTTGCATACTATATGGTATGAATATAATTACAAACCTCAACAAACTCATCCTTTCCCCCGTTATGTTTGCCGTATTATTTATATGCGGCGGAGTCTTGCTCATTCGGCTCAGAGGTTTTCCCCTGACCTCGCCTGTTAGGGTGATAAAAGGCCTTATGGGTAAAAATATGTTGTCCTCATTCAAGGCAATGACGGTTGCCCTTGCAGGAACTCTCGGTGTCGGCAACATAGTAGGTGTAGCCACAGCTATACATATGGGCGGAGCAGGCTCGGTATTCTGGATGATAGTGTCCGCCCTTGTGGCAATGGTAATAAAATACGCCGAGATATATCTTGCCATACTTTACAGACAGGGTAAACACGGCGGTGCGGCATACTATATCCGAGACGGCCTCGGCTTGCCGCGGCTTGCCGGACTTTTCTCTGTATTATGTATCATTGCCTCATTCACCGTAGGCAACATCATACAGGTCAATGCGGCAGCCCTCTCCTTTGAAAGCGAGTTCAACATCCCTCCTGTATGGATAGGAATTATCATTGCCATAGTTGCCTTCCTTGTTATATACAAGGGAATAGGCAGAATATCCTCTTTTACCCTCCGTATGATACCCATACTGTCAGTGACGTATATAATCGTTTCTCTCATTCTTATCTGTACCAACTATACACTTATCCCGGATATCATAAAGAATATCATCACCTCGGCTTTCACTCCCGATTCTGCCGTGGGCGGTGTCCTGGGTTTTCTGATAATGAAATCGCTTCGTTACGGAGTGGTCCGAGGAATCGGCTCAAATGAGGCAGGCTGCGGAACAGCCCCAACGGCTCACGCAACCGCAGATACCGACTCTCCCGTAAAACAAGGGTACTGGGGAATTTTTGAGGTCTTTGTGGATACCGTACTTCTCTGCACCCTCACCGCTCTTGTAATATTGATGTATCCCCAACATATTGCCGAGTATGACGGAATGGTGCTTGCCATAAAGGCATACGAATCCTTCTACGGCGGGGCAGCAGGATATTTGTTGGCGGGAGCAATATTCTTCTTTGCTCTGTCTACAGTCATATGCTGGTCCTACTATGCGGTGGAAAGTATTTATTATTTTACCAAAAAAGAAGTATATAAAAAAGGCGGCGAGTCGCCGCGCCCATACTACGCCGGCAAGTTAAGTGATTCAAATCACACGGAATCAAGAAAATTTCTATTTATCAAAAGAATTTATATCGTCGCCTATTGCTTGGTCTGCATTGTTGGTGCTGTCCTGTCACTTGAGTTTGTATGGGAATTGAGCGATATCACTATAGCCCTGATGACTATAATCAACTGTATCTGTATTATAAAACTAAGAAATGAAATAAATTGTTGAAAAATACAACTACATATGATAATATTATAATATAAAAACTTTGGAGGATAATAAAATGAAGGTTACACAAAGACTTTTATCAGCTATTATTTCCCTTATTATATTGATCACGGTAATGGCTTCCTGTAAGGCTCCAGAGCCTGTTAAGATTCCCGACGATACCGAGCAGACACAGGAAACCGAAAAAAACACGGAACACACCGAGCCTGAAGTCGAACCCGAGCTACCCTATAAATGGTTAGTAGAGCCGGGTAAGGTCAGCGGAGATATTCAGCCTGTATATAACATAATGACCAATGATATATGCAGCTTTGGTATGAGCATACTTTCAGACAACAGCGCTTACCGTCTTATAGATACCTTCGGAGAAATAAAAGGCGACCTCTACTCCGACGGATACAGCTATTGTTCTGTCTGCAAGGGTATAACCGATCATATGTATCTGGTTGATCCCGAAACCTATATTCCCGAGGAATATATGGGTGGTCACGGAGGTCCTAATAACAATCCGTATATATATGATACCGAAACAGACAAAATATACGAAGCGCATATCGGCGGATATACCGAGCTTGAAGATAAACCGGACTATGCCGTTGTACAGCTCTGCCGTAAGCGTCCCGTAAACGAGGATGAAAAGGATTCCTATAATACCGATTTCGTCTTTGAAAATGCTACCGGCTACGGTTTGGTGATCGACGGTGAGCTTAAGCAAAGCAACTTTGAAATGTATTCAAGGTACAGCTGCGGCATCGTTGCCCTCTGCCGTGACGGTAAATGGGGTTATTATGACACCGAGGGTAATGAAATACTGCCCTGCGAATACGGCTCTTCGACACAGCAGTTATTTAACGCTCTCTATGAGCCCACATACGTTCCTTATCAGGCAACCTATGGGGTTATCGCCCTGAACCGTTTCGGAAAGTGGGGCTATGCCGACATCCACGGCAATATGCTCACCGATTTTGAGTTTAATGAGGCAAGACCTGTATATCTCAACCGCGGATGGGTAAAGACCGACGAAGGCTGGGGTGTAATTGAACTTGATTACAGTTACACAGAAGCTCCCGACGAGGAGATTAGAGAAATGCTTATCAACAGCTATGCACCAGAGGACGGAAGCTCTGTTGAATACATAGGTAACGAAAGCTACTATGAAACAGAATGTAAAACATATCTCGTCAACGGCGAATACAAGTATTACGTTACCCTCGACGGACATATAATAACCGCAATAATACAATGAATACCTTCCCCACAGCATCTTGCTGTGGGGTTATTATTACATCCGCACCATTTTAAGGGTATTTTGCACCAATTTACAAAAAACTATTGACAAATCGGTCTATTAGTGATAGACTACGGTTGTAAGGTCTATAGACAATAAACCAAAGAGGTGATAATAATGGAAGATATGAGATTAGGAACGGTAGAGAGCCGTTTTGCAGACCTGATATGGGAAAACGAGCCCATATCATCGGGAGAGCTGGTAAAGCTCTGCCAAAAGGAGTTAGAGTGGAAGAAATCCACCACTTATACCGTACTCCGTAAGCTCTGCGACAGAGGTATATTCAAAAACGAAAACGGAGAGGTGACCTCTCTCATATCAAAGGAGAGATTCAATGCCATCCAGTCCGAGAAATTTGTAGAAGAGAGCTTTGACGGCTCTCTGCCAAACTTCATCGCCGCCTTTACGAGCATGAAGAAGTTAAGTGACGAAGACATAGACAAGATCAGAGAAATGATCGACAACTACGGAGAGTAATTATATGAATACCGTTTTTACAGAGATACTGAATATGAGTATTACCGCAAGCTGGATGATTATTGCGGTTGTGATACTCCGATTTTTTACCCGAAAAATCTCCAAAAACCTGAATATATTTATGTGGGGACTCGTTGGATTACGTCTGCTCCTTCCCTTTTCCTTTAAATCGAAGATAAGTGCAGTACCAAGTGCCGAAACCTTCCCCACCGAACCGATAATCGAAAAAGGCTACAGTATCAACAGCGGTATACCCGTAATAGATGTACCGGTAAATAACTATATCGAATCTTTTCCTATGGAACAGGCCACCGAAGCGGCAAAAAAGACGGTTGATACAATGAGTGTTCTCGGTATAGTATGGCTCTGCGGATTTGCGGTGCTTATGCTGTACGGTATAATAAGCTGTGTGCTGCTGCGCCGTAAGGTATCTGTCTCTATGAAAGAGATAAACAACATCTACATCTGCGACAACATCAAGGGTGCATTTATTTTCGGAATATTCAAGCCGAGAATATACCTGCCATCTCTGCTCCCCGTATGGCAGAGAGAATACGTTGTATATCACGAGATCGAGCATCTTAAAAGACGTGACCATATATGGAAGCCCGTTGCCTTTGTTATAGCCTGTCTGCATTGGTTCAATCCCTTTGTGTGGCTTGCATATATTCTGTTCTGCCGTGATATTGAGCTTTCCTGCGACGAAAGGGTAGTTCGTAAAATGGATAAGGATGAGAAAAAATCCTATTCTCTTGCTCTGCTTGCTTGCTCTATCCCCCGTAGCAAGCTGGTTGCAGCACCCCTTGCCTTTGGAGAGGTAGGGGTAAAGACAAGAATCAAGTCAGCACTCAATTATAAAAAACCTGCATTTTGGGTAATAGTTGCTGCATTGATAATTTGTATCGGTGTTGCGGTACTGTTTATGACAGATCCTGTGAAAAAAACGGAAAGCGAACCTATAGATACACAGGAGGTCATTCCGGATGAAACCGAGCCTGTAGATACAGCCGAACCTATAGATACCCCCGACATCGAAGAGATCACCGACCCCGATCCTGCGCCGGAACCCGAGACGGGATACATTGAAACGCCATATCCTTCCGGTCTTACCGTAGAGGAAAAGATCGCGGGGTATGAGGTTTATAATCTTGGGACGGAGAATATAACCTGGGGTGTGGATTTACAAAAATTCTCTGCTTTTGTCGAAAATCTTCCGGATAAATTTGCAGTCACAAACCCTGATATTCCCGACTTTGCCGCAATAGTCGAACACACAGAAAATCTCTCAGGCAACAAGAATCATGCGATAACAACGATCTATTACAAAAATGTGGAACTCGAATTAGATCAAAACCATTATATACTATTCGCTCCGCAGTATAGACTGTTTTATGTTGATAATATATTAGTGGTCGGAAATCACAACAGATATTACTCCGGTTGGGCATATCTTATTTCCGCCAACAACTATACTATCGTAGGAGAAGAGCAGCCGGTAACTACCGATGATCCTTTAGATACCTATCCCTCATATGATTTTTACAGTAAAAACGGCGAACTGCAATATCAAATTCCCTGTGTAGCGCATTCGCTGTTTATTTCGAGTAATCAAGAATCGGGTGGACTGTTCCCATACCTTTCTAAAGAGTCGGATCTTGACCACCTTTATTTAAGGTACGGAAAAGTAGTTTATAAAGAAGGAAAATTCCAATTAATTGATTACGCCTCTAAAACCATAAGAGAAAACTGGATCATTCCGGAAAATCTGCAAAAGGAATATGAAGCAGCCATGTTCGACGATGAAATATACGAAAAATACCCTACCTATCAGGAATATTTAGCCGCAAAGGAACAAAAGCTGCTACCCGACGATCACTATTATTACCGTGGTAAATACGGAGAAAACTATTAAACAACAAAAGCCTTCCGTTCGGAAGGCTTTTTAATTGAGTTATGAGTTTAGAGTTGAAGTTAAAATAGTCCCCTAAGGGGACTATTTTCTTCCTTAATTCTGCATTTTACATTTTACATTTTGCATTCTAAAATCAGAATTTATAAATTCTGATTTTAGCAAAGCGGTGTTCCCACACGCTTTGCGTAGTCTGCCGCCATTTCTGCGGTCATTTCGGAAGTAACATTTGTGCTCTTCTGCCACTGCTGCTGCTCGGGCTGGTTGCCAAGGCAACGGCAGATGTCGATTATATCAGCCACTACTGCGGATGCGGTGGGAAGGCTTCCAGCGCCTGCGCCGTAGAACATTACGTCACCTAAAGTATTACCGCGTACAAGTACTGCGTTGAATACGTCGTTTACTGTAGAGAGGGGATTGTCGTTATTTACTGCAACGGGGGAAACCGCCATATAGAGCTTGCCCTCGGGGGTCTTTGCGGCTCTTGCCACAAGCTTGATAGCCTGTCCGTTAGCCTCTGCCTTTTCTACGTCCTCTGTGGTGATCTCTGTGATACCGCATGTCTGAACAAGGTCGCTTGCCACAAGCTCACCGAAAGCAAGTGCAGAGAGGATACAGATCTTACGGCAAGCGTCGATACCGAGAATATCCGCATCGGGATTAGCTTCTGCATAGCCCTTTTCCTGAGCTTCCTTAAGTGCCTCAGCCATAGTCTTGCCGTAGGTCCTCATCTGGGTGAGGATATAGTTTGTGGTACCGTTGAGGATACCGTTGATCTCGCAGATCTCGTTACCTGCAAGAGACTCGGTCATAGCACGGATGATCGGAATACCGCCGCCGACAGATGCCTCAAAGAGGTATCTTACGTTATTTTCCTTTGCTAAAGCAAGCAGCTCACAGCCGAAGTTAGCAACTACCTCTTTGTTGGAGGTTACTACGCTCTTACCTGCCTTGAGTGCTGCAACAGAGAACTCATATGCAGGGTGGCTGCCGCCCATCATCTCAACTACTACCTTTACCTCGGGGTCGTTGACGATGATATCGTAGTCGTGAACTACTCTGTCACCGAACTCGGAATCGGGAAAATCGCGGAGGTCAAGAATGTATTTGACGTTTATCTCGTCTCCTGCCTGTGCTTTGCAGGTCTCGGCGTTACGTTTAAGAACCTCGGCGGTACCGCTGCCGATGGTACCGAAGCCTAATAATGCAATGTTTATCATAATGAAAATTCCTTTCTGTGTTTGCTAATTATAGTATATCTGTATAGTAACCGAGTTGTCACGTGCCGTGGCATCATAAACGCTGAACGCCTCGTAGAGAGCCTCGTAGCCAAGCTCGGAATTTACCCTTTTAAGTGCCGCGGTATAGGGGGTTCCTATATCCTCGTTAGACTTTGTCTCGGGACAGAGAAGCTCGATATACTCTCTCTTTTCCTTAACTGCCTTTAGTAGCTGGTCGTAGAAGACCTCTTCGAGCTCAGCCCCCGTAGCGGCATAGCATCCCGTTTCCTTATAATAGCTGCCGTCGGTCACGGCATAGGGAATAATGCCGTCGTTTTCGTAGCTGTGGTCAAGCTTTATCATATCGTCACTTAAGTTAAAATAACCGTGAAATCTCAGCTTGCTGTCAGAGCCGATATCGGCATCGTTCCACATAACGTCGAGGTGATAGTATTGACCCTCTATCTCCACCATATTCCACACGTGCTCGGCTCCGTCAGCCTCTCCGTAGACTACAAGAGCGTCGATATAAGCCTTATTGAGAAGCTGCTTTGCCGCATATGCGTAGCCGTCACAGTAAGCCTGTCCCCGAACGAGAGCCCCGTAGGAGGTGCTCGAAAGGGCGTTACGCTCACCCAATGCATAACAGCAATTGTCGAGAAGCCAGTCGTTTATGGCTATCTCCTTTTCATAATCGGTCATAGAGGGAAGAACAAACTCCATTGCCCTCTCAATGGCAGAGTTGTACTCCTCTATCATACCCGGTATCGCATCTACCTTGTCGAGATAGACCATACCCACCTTGGTTCGGTGATTGGAGTGATAGAGCACCAGATTGTCGTAATCGATATAAAAGAGCTCGGGTCTGTCTCCGCGGATACAACCGATTATCTTCTGAAACTCCTCCATATCATAGGAGTAACGGAGCACCTCGCTTTCCTCGGAAAGCTCCTCGGCGGCCGCGGTTATAGAGTTGTAGAGAAGCTGTCCCTTGTGGTTAAGCGAGTTATAATAGATACTGTACTCACGCTTCTCGGGCTCTGTCATCATTGCCTCAAAGTCCATGACCTTGTACTTTATCCATATGGCGCACAGGCTTACGACAACGGCAAGGATGATAAAAAAGAGTCCGTATATACCGTAGCGTATCAGCTTCTTTTTGTCAATATTACGTTTGAATATATACATATAGATATTTTACTACATTTATCACGAAATGTCAAGCAGGGATACATCCCTGCACCCTTTAATCGCAGTTCGTTTATCTTAAATCCTTCATAATCACCCGAGGATAAAAACAATAGGAGCTTTTGAGTGTGGGGAATACACCCACGCTCAAAAGCTTCCTTAATTATTCATTATTTATTTTTCATTATTCATTCTTCATTAAGAATTATACGATCCTTAAGGATTGTATAATTCGTCTATCGGTCTCCACTCCATGGAGTTGATATCCTCGAACTTTATCTTTCCGTCCTCGTTCCAGTATCTGATGGCAACAGGGAGCTTGTGATAGCCCTCCTCGGTATAGATACGGTACATGCCGCCGCTTATCTCAAGACAGGCATAGTCCACTGCCACGCCTACAAGGGTTGCATCCTTGAGAATAAGACGCTTCATTTCCTCAACGCGCTTAGCTTCGTTTCCGTGGGGACAAACTATAACGTCCACACAGCCTGTACCGTAGATATTTTCAAATCGGTCGTCACGGATTCCGGAGGTTCCGTATGCTCCAAAGCATATTGCACCGGCGCTGCTGCCCGACATTACCGTACCCTCTGCCGCCGCGCGGCGGATAAGCTCATCGGTACCGTAACGGCGAAGTCTCTCAAGGAGCATTCTTGAGTTGCCGCCTGTAACGTATATGATATCAGCCGCCTCTATCTTCTGTCTTGCATTATCTGTAGGCAGATCCTCTAAAAGAAGAATATCCGTGGTGCATCCTCTCCAGGTACACATCTCGGACTTGATGGCACCCCAACCTTCGGTGGGGTCGGCACAAGCCATACCGATATAAAGAACGTGAGGATTTTCTTTACCCGAAAGGGTAATAAGCTCGTCATAGAAGCTGTAACCGCACGTACCGCCCTCAAGGAGATAGCTGCCCGTTTCAACAGCCGGAGTAACTGCGCGAAGATAACCCTCGTAGAAGCGCTTGATAATAAGAGATATCTGGGCTCTTGTAGCATTTTCACGGGGAGCGAGTGTGCTTTCGGTCATACCTGTAACCAAGCCTGCCGCAACGGCAACTCTCATAGAGTCCTTTGCCCAGTCGGCTATCCTATTTTCGTCTGTAAATACCGAAAGCTCTGCACCCTCGGGCATATCTATACTGCGGAGTTCCGCATAGGTGCAGAGGAATCTTGCAAGCTGCTGACGGGTAACCTTATCGTTAGGTGCAAATCTGTTATCACTTACACCCGAGGTCACACCCTTGTCCTTTGCCCATTCAACGGCGGTGGAGTACCATCTGCCTTTAGGCACGTCCGAAAAGCTCTGAACATCCTTGTATACAGAAAGATCTGCTCCCTCAATGTTGGCAAGTATCATAACGAACTGCGCTCTTGTAAGAGGTGTAACCGGAGAGAACTCGTCATCCCCCGTTCCGTTCATAAATTTATTTTCGGACGCCCAGCTTACAGCCTCGGTATACCATGCCTTTGCAGAAACATCTGTAAATCTCTCGTTTACGGGCAGAGGATAAAAGCAGCCGTCATCAGCTAATTTTATACGCTTGCCAGTGGGAACGAAGACGTTGTAGCTACGCTCTGCCTTACCCGAGCCATCACCGTCCATAGCGCAAGCATAATGATTTGCCGCCTGAACATAGCCGCCGTCCACAACATTTTCAGTGCCGCTGTAAGGCTTCTTTACAAAGGCAGCAAGACTGTCCCAGCTGGTCTGTGCGGTATGATCTATTGTTGTATACGTGGTTGTTCTCTTTTCCACCGAAAGCTGTGATTCGTCAAAACAAACCTTATAGGGCAGCACGAAGAAATCGCTTCCGGTAATAACATTTTCCTCACCTGCCGTAAATTCCTCGGTCACGGTATAAACGTCCCACTTGGTATTGGTGTTACCCGCGATGAACTTTTCTACGTTTTCCCCGGTAAGCTCAAGCCTCTTTTTGCCCTTATAGCCTTCCTTTTCGATATCAGAGGCAGGCTCTGCTTCTCTTATGGGAGAAAGGGTATAAAAGGTACCTTCTTTAAGGGCGGTGACCTTGATATAATAGGTCTTGCCGACCTCAAACTCAGTCCACTCGGATACGTCGGGGTCGTTGGTGGAGGATATGGTGCCAAGCTCGGTGCCGTTTTCGTCATAATATCTGTGAGAGGTCACGTCCCAGCCGTAGAGCCAGTCACCTACCCCGTCTATCTGCATATCGGTAAAAACACACTTGGGCGCGGGAGCTTCAAACTTGTACCAATAGGTCTCACCCGGCTCCGCCCAATATCTTTTGTCAAATTCTATAGTTTCACAATCCTCGGGAATATCGGCAGCATTTACGGTAAAACCGCCCATACCCTGAACGCCAAGTATTGCCGCAAGTATTAATGCAAAAAATCTCTTTTTCATAATCGTTCTCCTTATTAAATTAAGTAGGTTATAGCATTCCGGGAAACGAGTGGCAACAATTCATCAAGCCTTGATATACCTTGTTGATCTCGCTTGTCCCAATTTCAATATACGTCCGTCTTTTACCATTGCTCCAAGAACCGCTTCAACGGTAGTAGGGCTCACATCCGGAAGTAAAGTGCATATGTCCATTTTTGATACCGGAATAAGACTGTTAAGTACCGCTGCTTCAATTCTTGCCTTTTTACTTATCTTATTTGTGTTGATCACAGCAAATCGCTTATCAAGCTCTTTGTAGCACATATATAAAGTAGATAAAAAGTTTTCAATAAAAGGAACATAGGTGTTTTTGTTATCCTCCCAGCCGTCCGAAGACTGTTGTAAAGAATGATAATAAAAGCCCTTATAATTATTTATCTGTTCCTCAAAGGATACGTATTTTCCTACATCATAACCGTTTTTATAAAGAAGCAAAAGAGTAAGAAGCCTTGACATCCTTCCGTTACCGTCCCTGAACGGATGAATGCACAAAAAATCCAATATAACGCAGGGAATCAATAAAAGCTGATTAATTCCTGCATCGTTTGAAGCCTCCATATATGCAAGCTCAAGCTGCTCCATAGCTGCTTGTACCTCGGAAGCAGGTGTAGGCTTGAATCTTATTCTTCGATTACCTTCCTTATCTTCTTCTATAATATAATTATCCGAGGTTTTATATTTTCCGCCGTGTTCATAGCCTGCAAGTTGCATCATAGTTTCGTGCAACCTCAGAATATCACTAACCTTAAAATCAATATTGTCGTAATACAGATGAATAGCATTAAGTGCATCACGGTACCCTGCTATCTCGCCCTCGGTGTGATTCAAGGGAGCACTGTTCTTATTCACGATATCGGCGATTCTCTCGTCGCTTGTAACTATACCCTCAATAGCATTGGAACTTTTTACCGACTGTATTCTTGCTACCGCTTCCAACTCGGTATAGATATTAATATACTCCTGTTTTCTTATCCCGGACATAGTTTTGAGTGAAGCAATACCCGACGTAAGATTGATAAGCTTAGCGGGGAGTAGTGTGTCATTTAGAAAAGAATAATCAAATTTTCTCATATATTGCACCTCTTTCTGCATATATTATATGTTTTTATATGCAGAAAGTCAAGGTGTATCTGCACATTATTATAATTATAATATGCAGATATCAAAAATATATGTAAAAACAGAGTGAGCTACGCTCACTCTGTACTATTAACTACTGCATCAGCAATTGTGGCAGCTTTTTTCTAATCTTCAATATATTCGGCTATATCGTCAAGGGAACACTCAAGCACGCTACACAGTTTGTTAAGCGTTTTTGTTTCGATGTTATCGTTTGCACGCAGACGGCGAACAGTCTTACTATCTATTCCGCATTTTTCTCTCAGCGTATATGTGCTGATACCCTTTTTCTCCATAGTTTCCCACAGCTTATCAAATACGATCATATATTCACCCCCATTGACATTTCTTATTATGGGGGTTATAATCTGATTTATTAAGGGGATATAATCCCCATATTTAATTTAGGAGGATATATGAAGCTAGCCATCGTTGGGTCGAGAAGTGTTGAAATTGAATTAGATAAGTATATACCTTACGGAATAGAGTGTCTTGTTTCCGGAGGGGCTAAAGGCATCGACAGTTGTGTTCGGTCATATGCAGAAAGGCACGGTATAAAACTGATCGAATTTCTACCTGAATATAAAAGGTACGGCAGAGCCGCACCTTTAATGAGAAACAAACAAATTGTAGAGTATGCAGATAAGGTTTTGATTTTCTGGAACGGAGCTTCAAAAGGAAGCAAGTTTGTAATTGAAGAATGTAAAAGACAATGTAAAGAATATGAGGTATATATTGTTTGATTCTTCCGTAAATATGTTTGCCTTTGGCAAAGCGATATAATCGACCTTCGGTCAATTGCGATATTCCCTTTAGGAGCGATATGCCTGCTAAAGCAGGCGCGATATGTTCCGCATAACGGAACGTGTATAATACAAAAAACTGTCCTTTCGGACAGTTTTTGTATTATATTTCGGGAATTTCAATAGTAACTTCCTTGCCCTCTTTTGCGGAACGAACGATACCGTCGATGATAGCCTGGTTATAGAGGATCTCGCTTGAGGGAACGGGAGCCTCACCGCCGTACTTAACTGCGTCGATGAAGGATCTCATCTTGTTCTCGAAGTTATCTACCTCGTTGTGCTTCATGGGAATCTCGGTAACAACAGGCTCACCTGCTACGTCGTGATAGATCTTGAGGGGACCGCCGATAGAGCCGTTCCAGCACTCGGTGGAGGGTATTCTCATGCTGCCCTTGGTACCCATGATGATGGTATCACCGGGGGTGTCAAGATGCATATCCCATGCAATACGGAAGTCAAGGATAACGCCGTTCTCAAGACGGATAAAGCCTGCGCCGAAGTCGTCAACGCCGAACTTCTCTGCATACTCGGGATGATTGGGATAGGTTTCGGGCTTGGTGCCGAAGAAATTGGATGTATAACCGGAAACGGTTACGGGCTTGGGATAACCGATAGCGTTAAGCACCATATCGAGAGAGTAGCAGCCGATATCTGCAAGTGCGCCGATACCTGCGGTCTCGTCCTCGATAAAGGAGGTGCCGAAGGGAGTAGGAATACCCTTGCGTCTGCCGCCGCCTGTCTGGATGTAGTAGACCTGACCAAGCTCACCGGACTGAACTATCTTCTTGACCATCTTCATATTCTCGTCGCAACGGGGCTGGAATCCGATAGAAAGGATCTTGCCGCTGCGCTTCTCTGCTCTGCAGATCTCAACAGCCTCCTCAAGAGTAACGCACATAGGCTTCTCAAGAAGAACGTTCAAGCCGTGGTCAAGAGCGTAGATGGTACAGGGAGCGTGCTGACGGTTATAGGTACATACGCATACTGCGTCAAGGTCGGGCTCGTTGTCAACCAGCTCGCGGTCGCTATTATAGAAGCGGATTCCCTCGGGGAGCTTCTTTCTTGCGGCAAAAGCCTCAGCCTTACCGGGAACGATATCTGCAAGAGCAACGATCTCAACGTCGGGGCATCTCTTGAGGACTCCTGCGTGAGCCTCTGCGATCCAGCCCGTACCGATGATACCTACCTTAACCTTCTTTGTTGTATCAACCTCTGTAGTTTCCTGGTTGAACTTAAATTTGTCAAGTATGTTTTCGTTTTCTGACATGGTAATTTCCTCCGAACAAATTTATTGGTTATATTTTATCAGTTATTATAGCAAAAGTCAACACTAAATTAATTGAAGAAAGCCGCCAAAGCGGTTTTCAACCTTAATTCTGCATTCTGCATTTATTTTACGTGCAATCTGTAATACTTCCACAGATCGTCTATAATGAACTTTTCGTCAAGGACGTTGTAGCAGTCCTGCTTTACACGGTGTACGTATTCCTTAAGCTCACCGAACACTGCCTCACAGCCTTCCTCGTCGCCTTCGTATATCTTGATATAAACGTCGGCAAGATATAAACAAAACTCTGCGTGTATCGAAAGATACTGCCAGTCGGAGGACAAGCAGATATGCTTGTCGATAAACTCTTCCTTAAACTCGTCAATGACTCTCTTAGCCTCTGTGTAGTCTCGTATGACCACATCGGCAGCCTTCTTCTTCTCCCCTCTTACAAATTCGGGATCAAACAGGTCGGAAAGGGCGGAGAGATATTTCTCCACATCCTCGCCGTATATACCGAAGGCAGCGGTAAAGTATTCCTTGGACACATCCTCAAAAGCACAGCTCTTGTCCCAGAGAGCAGACGCCATAGCGTACTGGGGAAGTCCGGTAGGCAAGCCCACTCGCTGTAGCTGACAGCTTACCATACCGTCAAGACCTAACTTATCCAGATTAGCCATATCGCTGTGAAGAGTCTTGGCTACATAATAATATCCGGGGTCGGTGTGGTGATCCCACATAAGATGGTAGTCAAAGATAAAGCTGTCGCTGAATTTCTGCGCCTTCCAGCCCTCAAGCATAGCCACGTTCTCCTCAACAGAGGTGGGAGCGTTGAACTTGTTGCGGACATAAGGCTTTATCTCCACAGGCTTATCTCTGTCTATCTCGCTGTAGGAGTGAGAGTAGGAACGGGTTATGGGCGCAAACATAAGTGTAAAGCGCTCGGGGTTATTAAGCTTGCCGTTAAGAGGAGTATAGAGAAGCTCGTTATATATAAGGCAGACCACCTTGGTATCGACTCCGGCTTCGGTGAGCTTACGGTCGATATCGTTGAGCATCATCACGTAATAATCCGAGGGCAGAGTGTCGCGGCAATTTTCACATTCACACTGGTTGTTGGCTTCGTCAGCCAGCCAGAAGTGGAGGTATTTCACCTCGGGGTGGTTTTTGCAGTAATTAACAAAGCAATCTGTTATCTTCTCTCTTGCATATGGATTGGAATAACAGAGATTCGTGTTGGCGGGGATTCCGTGGTACAGCTCACGCTTGCCGTCAAGCATAGCGATGACCTCCTTCATATCCTCGGGGATCTCGCCCTTAAACTCAAGCCAGCCTGTGGTGCTGATATTGAACGCCTCGCAGGTCCAACCGTGACCTACCGCGTGATACTTAAGGCTTCGCTTGGTTATCTCGTCCTTTAATGGCTCCATCATAGCATCAACGTCGGCATCAACTATATGCGCTCCGTAATAACGGCGGAAAAATACGTTGGGGGTAAAGAACTGAACGAAATATCCGCTTAAGCCCACCTTAGGAAGCCAGTCGATAGTATTATAAATATGCTCGGTGCTTGTAGAGCCCTCAATGCATATAGCGCGGTGGAAATATGAGGGAGTATAGCGCACCGAAGCGGTAAGCATCTCTGCACAAAGCTCCTTTTGGGGTATCTTCTCACCGTCCTTACCCGGACGAAGATAACGGCAACCAAGCATATACGTAAAGCGGTAAACCGCTATCAGCACACTGCACTCGTTTGAGCCGCTGATAATTCCTGCGGCGTCCTTTACGTCTATATAAATACTGTCTTTATTACTCTTTTCGCAGAAGTTTCCCATGCCTATCCAAAGAAAGTCGGTCTTTTGCGGATCGTATGCATCATATCTGCGAAGATCAAAGACGGTGTTAGGGTCCATCTCCTTCAAAATACGACAAAGCTCTTTTGCTGCAAAGGATATAGTTTCGTGCTTACCTATCTCGGCAACGGTTATTTTCATATCATACCTCACTTACGGGGATTTTTAATTATTGTATCATCTCCAAAATTGGTTGTCAATATAAAAACTGCCACGGCAAATTAAACCGTGACAGTTTTCACATTAAACTAACTACCTCGCCCGGAGCGACGGCATATGTCTTTTTATCTGCATAGATCCATACAGTGCGGGCATTGGGGTTATAGACACGGGTATGGTCAAGGTTGAATTTAAGTCTCAGATAGTCCTCAACATAATCGTATATTTCAATATTGGTGGCGTACCATATATCATCTTTTTTGCCCAGCTTTTCGCAAAGAGCTTCAAGGTGCTCCCAATTATTTTTGCGCTCAAATTCTACGCTGTGCCCGTAGATATGGAAAAGTCGGGGCAGTCCGCCTTTTCCGTCCTCTCCGTCGGGGTGAATGCCGAGGAAAATATCGGCGTATTCGTTTACGCGGCGGCTGTCGTGATGAACGGTAGGCTGCCAATCGTACCAGTCGTTGGGAATAAGGAAATAATCAAAATTCTTTTCATCCGAACGGGCGTAGGAATACCCAAGATCACGGAGATAGCCTTTTATACGCTCATAATCTGTACCCACGGTGAAATCGTTTATACCCGAGCAAGGATATGCAAAGCCGCGGGAGATGATGCCTAATTTTTCTTCTATTGCTTTTCTTGATTCGTAGGCTTCGGACAGACCCAAGGTCACGTTCTGCAGACCGTTTGCCGTATGGGTAACACCGTGCACGGCGATCTCGTGACCCCGTGCGATAAGTGACTTTATCTGCTCAAGTGTCAGATATTCGGACCCCCAGTCCTTGGTTACCGAATCACTTACTATATTAAAGGTACATTTTATTCCGTGACGGTCGATTATGTCGGCAAGGCGAAGGTCGTATATATAGCCGTCATCGTAGCTAATAGTAAAAGCCTTTGGCTTACCGCCCGGGAAACGCAGATAAATGTATTTCATATTGTACTCCTATGTTGTGGTTGATTAAATAGTAGCACATAGAATAGGAATTGTCAATCAGAGAACTATATTAATAAGGCTGTCACGAAAAACGTGACAGCTTTTTGTCATTACAGTTTATTTTATTTCTTGCTCAAGGGTTTCAAATTCTTTTGTATCAAAAAATTCTTTTAGAGTTATTTCCAAGCCGTCGCATATCATCTTTAAGGTGAGTATCTTCGGATTATGACTTTTCCCGTAAAGAATATTTTTCACCGAAGAAGGTGGCAATCCGCAAATATTTGCAAGTTTATTTATTGAAATGTTTCTTTCCCCGCACAGTTGCAAAATGCGATTTTTGATTGCAGTAACGGTATCCATATCAAAACTCCTTTTATGTTATATTGATAGGATACAAAAAATACTTGCAAATTATAGGCTATGTGTGCTACTATTAGTCTATACATAGCCTATAATCGGAGGTAATTATGAAACTTGCAATAGTCGGATCAAGAAGTATTGATCTTGATCCCAGAGAAATGAGTAAATATGTTTCCCCGGAGACGAAAGTATTGATATCCGGCGGAGCTAAAGGCATAGATACAAGTGCCGCATTGTATGCGAAAAATTTCGGAATAAAACTGGTAGAAATAAAACCCGATTATAAGAGATACGGCAGAGCGGCTCCCTTAATTAGAAACCGTGAAATAATAGAAATGGCAGATAAGGTACATATCCTTTGGGACGGCAAGTCAAAAGGAAGTAAGTTTGTGATTGAAGAATGTAAAAAAATAGGTAAAGAATACATCGTATTCTTGATATAATATAAAAAGCTGTCACTTCAAAAACGTGACAGCTTTTTGTCCTTAATTTTGCATTTTGCACTTTGCATTTTGAATTCAATAAAAAATTCCCTGCCGAAGCAGGGAAATTTTTTTACTTAAAGCTTTCCTCGATAGCAACTGCAACAGCAACGGTCATACCAACCATGGGGTTGTTACCTGCGCCGATCAAGCCCATCATTTCGACATGGGCGGGAACGGAGGAGGAGCCTGCGAACTGTGCATCACCGTGCATACGGCCCATTGTATCGGTCATACCGTAGGAAGCAGGACCTGCAGCCATATTGTCGGGATGGAGTGTACGGCCTGTACCGCCGCCGGAAGCAACGGAGAAGTACTTCTTACCGTTCTCGATAGCCC
>JAFQHD010000063.1 GCA_017398145.1 Clostridia bacterium | reverse complement strand
CGGTCATACCGTTAAAGATACCCTTTTCTACGGTAGTCTTTACTGCGTCGTAAAACCAATGGCTTTCCTTCACGTCCTTAAAGGGGTTGTTCCAGTCGGCTGATACGCCTACCGCCATAGAACAAAGCAGTATTACCGCAATAAGGGAAATAAGAACTTTTTTCATGGTTATTTTCCTTTCTTGTACTTTATGAGCTTATTATACCATTTTAGTATATATAGGTCAATACAAAAAACAAGGGTGAAGTTTATAATACTTCACCCTCGTGTGATAATATTAAATTTTAGAATACTTCACCCGATTAATGGGTGCAGGGTTATGATTCTGCTTACCAATATATAGGTGACTTTTCGGAATTAAAGTTCATTTCCTTACCTGAAGATCCGGAATCCGACCAGCAGAGGTTATAATCCTTTGCTTCCTCGTAAAGCTCGGTGGCAAGAGACTGATAGTATGCTCTGTCCTCATCGGTACCCTTCTCATAGGTCGTGCTGTGGAGAGCATCCAGATAGAGGTATGTCCAGGAGATTCTGGTTTTACGGATACGGATACGCTGTTCCTCGTTTTCACACATAGCCTCTGCCGCATCAAACAGCTCACATATCTTATCGTTGTTTGCTATAGCATCCGCGTTTGAAATAACAGAGTTGGGATGTGCGGAATAGCCGTAACAGTTAGGCTCGCTGAGCTCCTCGATAATTCCGATATACTCGCCTAAATACCTATTACCGCCGGGGCCGTAGTAGGCATCAAGGAAGCCTGCTATCTTACCCTGATAGGTATCCTCGTCCATTGCGGGATCCCACTCAAGCTCAGCTATAAGATAAGCCTTAAGAGCTGCTAACTTTCCTACCTCGTCGGAGGTAGCGTTATTAAACTCACCCACTACACCGTTTTCATAGAACCAGTTGAAGTTCTTTCTGAGAACCTTGGTTATAGGCATAGGTGTCTGGCTGTACTTAAAGTTGGTGGAGTAATCCCATACGAACATCTTACTGCAGTTTTCTCTCCACTTTGCGAACTGTTCCTCAATAGACTTGTTAAGCTTACAGGTCTTTGAGGTATAGGGATGTCCGGTACAGCTCTGTACGGGAGCATAATAAACTACAACGCTGTCCTCAAGCTTGGTCTTGCCGGGCTTGAAGGTGTAGTCGTAAGCAAGAGTATGGATCTCAACATGACCGCAGCCGTGCTCCTCGGCAAGCTTGGCGAGTCTGTTTACAAGACGGAACATGGTGCCGCCGCGACAACCCTCTTCACGGTATACCGCCTGACAGTTTGCACAGTTACAGTACGAACCGCTGTCATTCTGACCTACCCAGAAATGGTCGTGCTCGGGAGTAATATTTGCAAGGAAGGTCTCCTCGATCTTTGCAAGGTTAGCCTCGTCTGTAAGACAGGGGTTCTCGGAGCCTGCGTCACCGAAGCCTATGAGCTGATAGATAGTGTGAGCAAAGCCCCAGCCGCGCTGATAGGTGTCGCCCATACAGAATTCGTCTCTGCCAAGAGGACCCCAGTACATGGCACGGTATTCAAACGCGGGACTGTACTTATACTCATATCCGTCGGGGATATCAAGACCGCGGATAGTGTTATATACGGTAACGTCGTCAGAGTAGAAGTCGATATCGAGTATCTCCTTTGCAAAGGTGTATACGCCAAACTCTGTGCCGTCGTAGTTGTTCTTGTCGTACTTACCTGCGATAACTACAAAGTTGCCTTGAACGGTGATCTCAAAGGATTCATCTGCCTCACCGTCACGGTCAACCGTAACAAGACCCATGGTCTCACGGTTGGTGGGACCTACGAGAATCTCAGGCCCCTCGGGCTCCTGACTGTCGTCGGTTACGTCAAGTGAGAAGCCTGTTGTAGCTTCGATATAGCCCTTGAGAGCTTCTGCTGCGCTGCGGCCTTGATTGGTACCGTGATACACGTAGGGATTCTCCGCACCGTAAACGATAGTGTAGCTCTCGATAGGATTACCGTTAATGGTAAGACCTGTTACTGCGGGCATATCCTTCTCGGTGAACTTAAGGTACATCGTAATTATCTGAGCCGCCTGTGCTCTTGTAGCTGTACCCCAAGGGTCAACGATGATTTCCTTGCCCTCTACACCCGTACCGGATATGATAGAGTTCTGCATAGCCCATTTCATAGCCTCAACTGCATAATCTCTGATCTTGGCATCGTCATATACCTTGTCAAACTTG
>JAFQHD010000062.1 GCA_017398145.1 Clostridia bacterium | reverse complement strand
TATCGCAAGCGTTGGTCTTGCGGATAAGATGGGGTCCTATCCCTGTCAGCTCTCCGGCGGTCAGCAACAAAGAGTTGCTATAGCCCGTGCGCTTGTAATGTCCCCAAAGGTGCTTTGCTTTGACGAGCCCACCTCAGCCCTTGACCCCGAGATAACGGGGGAGGTGTTGAAGGTCATCGGAAACCTTGCAAAGCAGGGAAGGACCATGCTTATCGTAACCCACGAGATGGGCTTTGCCCGTGAGGTATCCGACGAGGTCATCTTTATGGATAAGGGCGTTATTGCCGAGCAGGGCGACCCAAAGGAGATATTTGACAGCCCCAAGACCGACCGCCTTGCCCACTTCTTAAACGCGATGTTAAAGGCATAATATGAAATACACTACTATTTTATTCGATTCGGACGATACCCTGCTTGACTTCAAGGCAAGTGAGCGTCAGGCGATATACAGAGCCTTTGAACTTGCGGGCTTGCCCTTTGACGAGGACATCCGAGCCGACTACAGCGAGATAAATCACGGTCTCTGGAAAGCCCTTGAGCGCGGTGAGACCACCACCGACGAGCTTCTGTGTGAACGCTTCCGCCGTCTCTTTGAACGCTACGGCTACGACTATGACCCTTGCGCTATGAACGACCTGTATTTCAAATGTCTGTCCGATACTGCCTTCACTATGGAGGGTGCTGTAGAGATACTTGAATATCTCTACGGCAGATACGAGCTTGATATCATAACCAACGGTGTTGGCTATATCCAAGCGGCTCGACTGAAAAATGCAGATATCCGTAAATATATCAACAAGGTATTTATCTCCGGTGAGATCGGTATCTCAAAGCCGCATAAGGGCTTCTTTGACTACGTGCTTTCAAATATTAATGAAAAGGACAAGTCAAGAATACTCGTTGTGGGCGACAGCCTGACCTCTGATATCAAGGGAGCGATAAACGCAGGGCTGGATTGTGTTTATATAGGCGGAGGTTCTGATGAGGCGACCTATACTGTTAGTAAGTTGCTTGACTTAAAAAATATTTTATAATGCAGAGTGCAGAGTGCAGAATGCAGAATTAATGAAGAAAACCGTTGCTTTTGGCAACGGTTTTCATTGTTTATTTATAAACTTAAATCGTTTTCTCAGCTTAAATAAGTAGAGTGATATCAGCCTTGTTGCGGCAATATCGTAGAGTATAAATGTTATATTACAAATACCGTATACGATAAAAGAAAAATCTATCTCCTCCGCAGGTATTCCCAAAACAAACCTTGAAGCGGTAATAATAAGGGTAAGTATAACATTGAAGATAACGAGCTTAACCAACCAAGCAAAAGTCTTCGGCAGTCTCTCGATATAGCTTTTAAGTATGGGATAGATTCCGGTAAAGAGCGTAAACACCAGCGCTCCGAACTTATCGGGCAGCATAAGCAGGGAAATAAAGGATACCGTAAGCCACATAAGATAGGGATAGTAGCCGCCAAGCTCTATCACACAGAATATTATAATAAAGGATGCCGCCGCAGCCGTAGACAGGTCAAGCACGGTTATGACCGAGCCAAGCAGCAGCATTATAAAGCACAAAGCTGACAAAACAGCCGCCAATGCTAATTTCTTCGTATTATTTTTCATCTATATTACCAATTCAATGAAGAAAATAGTGTCATCAGGACACTATTCTCTTCCATAATTTTGCATTTTGCATTTTACATTTTGCATTTGATAAGATGCTTAACAGCATCTTATCAAATCTCCTCCGCAGCACTCGCACAGACAGTCGGCACAGAGAAGGGAGGTACAGATATCGCAACCGCTGCAATCATTTGAGGTTGTGGTGGTATAACCTCTGTTATAGCTGCCCGCACCTCTTTGCATATTGTTAAGAGCAGCACGGTATTCCATATTTGAGGGGTCCATGGAGCAAGCGCGGCTGAAATGGTTCATAGCCTCAAAATTCCAGCCTTTGGAAGCACATACACAGCCCTTGAGGAAGTACCATTCAGCGCCTCTGTCAGCATTTGAGATACCCTCAAGGAGGCTGTCTGCTTCTCCTATTCTGCCTGCGTTGATGTAGGAACGGACGGTTATATAGGTGTTACGGTTATAGGAGGTGTCCGAGGTAGACGAGCCTGCCGAGCCGTAGCTTCTGCCGTTTTTACGGTCGTTTTGTATGGCATCGTAAGCTTCGTTTATCTCCTTCATCTTTTCCTCTGCCATAGAGCGAGCGGTATCGTCGGTGGCAAAGTTATCGGGATGGTATTTTCGTGCAAGCTTTCGGTAAGCCTGCTTAATATCGTCGTCGCTTGCGTCTCTCGAAACGCCTAAAACCTTGTAGGGATCTGTCATTTGTTATCTCCTGTTACTTTGTGACTTACCGAAGGCATACCCAAGGTAAGTATATTTTCTATTATTGCTTTTAATACCTGATTTTTATGTTCCAATCTGTCAAAGGAGGTATATGCCGCCTCAAGCTCAAGTGTAGAGGCAATTCCCAAAGCCTCACGGGGAAGGGTCTCATAGGCAGACAGAGGATTGTACTCTCCCGACTTTTTATCCTTTTCAAAATCGTCTGCCGCGTCTGTAATATAGATCCATTTGCCTATATGATAGCCGAAATTATATAATTCGGCATTTTCAAGCCCGCAGGCAAACACCTCGCCCAGCAGTCTTCCGAAGCAGTCGGCATTTCTGTCAAGACTGCCGTTCTCTTTTTCTAAAGAGGAGAGCTCGTCAAGATGAGCCTTTATCATCTCGCCTAAATCCGGCATATCCGCCTTTTTCATATATCTTTTAGCCGACGGTAAAAGCAGCTTTGAGCTTAATTTACCGCCGTCCTCGACGTCATCCTTTACATTATAAAACGTAAGGAGCGCCGATACTCTTGCACAGTAGCGAAGGGTCTCCGGGATATAAGCGCGGTTACGTGGCTTTACGGGATGTGCCATACAGCGTTTTTTCTCTATATGGATATTCTCACCCGTAACACAGCATCTTACCAGAGCCAAAAAGACTATATCGTAGCTTAAGGTCAAGCGGTTGGAGGTGCAGATATGCTCACCCATAGCTGAACAGAGCCCGCAGTATATGCTCTTATAGAGCTCGTGTTCTTTGACCTTTAATTCCTCGGTCATAGGTTTTATGTAGCCGAACATATACTACCCCCTCAAAATTAACTATACATCAATTTTAGCATAAATCAATACTTTTGTAAATCTTTTCTGCCAATATTCACAATTTCATCACAGTTAAGGTTTATAATGAAAATATTATTATATGATAGGAGTTGTTATTCTTGATAAAGGTATCAAACCTTACAAAGAAATACGGTAGCAACCTCGCTGTTGACAATATCTCCTTTGAGATAGAGAAGGGAAAGATATACGGCTTTCTCGGTCCCAACGGTGCGGGTAAATCTACCACGATGAACATTATAACAGGCTGTCTTGCCCAGAGCGAGGGTACGGTCATGATCGACGGTCACGACGTGTTTGACGAGCCAACAGCGGCAAAGAAGCTTATCGGCTACCTGCCCGAGATACCTCCGCTTTACACCGATATGTCCCCCAAGGAATATCTTACGTTCGTAGCAGAGGCAAAAGGAATAAAATCCTCCGAGATAGGTCCCGAGGTGGAGAGGGTAATGGAGCGTACAGCTATCACAGGCGTATCCTCCCGACTTATCCGCAATCTTTCCAAGGGCTACCGTCAGCGTGTCGGTATCGCAATGGCGCTGCTGGGCGACCCCGAGATAATTATTCTTGACGAGCCCACCGTAGGTCTTGACCCCAGACAGATAATCGAGATCCGTGAGCTTATAAAGACCCTCGGTGAGGACCATACGGTCATTCTCTCAAGCCACATTCTCTCCGAGATACAGGAGGTCTGTGAGCAGGTAATAATCATCTCCCACGGCAGAGTGGTAGCAAACGATACTATAGAGAACATCTGCCTTATGGGCAATCAGCATCCCGTGCTTCATATTATAGCCAAGTGTACACCCGACGCGGCACTCGCCATCGTTGACGAGTACGAGGAGGTCACCCACTACGCTATTACCGAGTGTCCTGACGGTACAGAGCTTGAGCTTACACTTATGCCGGGAAGCGATATAACCGATCAGCTTTTCTTCGCATTTGCAGGTGCGGGCATAGCTATCCGCTATCTCTCCAACCGCGTTTCCCTTGAGGAGATATACTTAAAGCTCACCGAGACCACCTTTGACGGCGGGGAAGAGGACGAGCCAGTTATTACTGCTGACGAAAGCTCTGATATCGAAACAGAGGAAGAATACACACCTATGTTTACAGGAGCAGAGGAGAAGGAGGACGAAGATGACAGCGATTTATAAGAGAGAGCTCAGAAGCTATTTCGGCGGTATGATCGCGTATATCGTTATCGCCCTTATGCTTGCCTTTGTTGGTTTTGTATCCGCCATATTCAACTTTTTCGGCGGGATCCCCTTCTTTGAATACGTATTTGCAGAGGGCTACGTAGTTATGGCTATGATAATCGCCATATCACTTCTTACAATGAGAAGCTTTGCAGATGAGAAGAAGGAAAGAACCGATCAGCTTCTTTATTCCTTGCCCCTTGATATGAAGAGCATCGTTATGGGCAAGTATCTTGCAATGCTCACGGTTTACCTTATTCCCATGCTCATTATGTGTCTGTATCCTCTGGTATTAAGCCTTTTCGGTAATATCAACTTCTTACAGACATATTCATCCATTCTTGCACAGGTGCTTTTGGGAGCATGTCTTATTTCTATAGGTATGTTCCTGTCCTCACTTACCGAGACACAGGTCATTGCCGCTGTTATGACCATCGGCACGTTCTTAGCAGTATACTTTATGCCTACTATCGCTGCTACCTTCTTCCCCGAAACAGCCAAGGCATCCTTTATATGCTTTATATTCCTTATAGGTGTAGTTGCTCTTATAGTATACGCGCTTACAAAGAATCTTTACGCCGCATTCGGCACGGCTCTTGTGCTTGAGGTGGTTAATCTCGTGATATATCTTGTCAACAAGGATATCTATGCAGGCGCATTTCCCGATATGCTTGACAAGATCTCACTCTTTAACCGTTTCGGTGAATTTGTGAACGGCAGCTTTGACCTTACCGCAATAATCTATTATCTCAGCGTGATTGGTGTGTTTGTATTCCTTACTATCCAGTCCCTTGAGAAGAAGCGCTACAGCTAAGGAGGGATAAAATGAATAAGAGAAGATTAAGAAGCGGAGCCTTTGCAGCAGCCGCATCCCTTATAGTTATCGCTATCGCAGTTGTAGTCAATATGATAGTGGGAGCTATCCCCTCCGAGTACACAAAGTACGATACCACAGGCTTAGGTCTCTATGACCTTACCGCAGAGACCGAAGAGATAATCAAGAGCGTTGACCAGAAGATAACCATGTTTCTCGTTGCCCGCGACGGTATGGAAAATCAGATAATAATGAACTTCCTTGACCGTTATGCAAGACTTAATTCCAATATCACTATTAAGACCGTTGACCCCGAGGTGGTTCCCACTATGACTGATGAAACAGGCTCGTCCCACGCCATCTCTACTATGCAGGAGAATTCTGTTATCGTGGTTGGTGAAAAGCGCTCTTATGAGGTACCCTATGATACTATCTATAAGACCGACTACACCGAAGAAGAGCTGATGATGATGTACTATTACGGTCAGCAGGCTCAGGGTACTACCACCTTTAACGCAGAGCAGGCAATTACGGGTGCTATAGATAACGTCACCACCGAGAACCTTCCCAAGATCTATATGCTTGAGGGTCACGGAGAGTATGAGCTTGGCACACAGCTTGCCGAATATCTCACTACAGACAATTATCTGACCGACAAGCTCACTCTTATTACAGGCGACGGAGCTGTCCCCGAGGACGCAAGTATTATACTTATAAACGCACCTCAGTCTGATATCAACACAACCGAGCTTGAGACCCTTAAGGGCTACGTAGATAACGGCGGTAAGCTTATCCTTATCACAAGCTATAACGTAAACGGCACAGCCTTTACCAACCTCGACGCTCTCTGTAACTACTACGGAATGAGCCGCATCGAGGGTCTGGTCATGGAGGCTAACACCCAGAACTATATCCAGAGCCCCTATTACCTCTCTCCCAATCTTTCAACCACAGACCCCATCACATCTACCCTTACAGGTAAGTATGTAATGATGCCTACCGCAGAGGGTATAAAGGTAGCAGAGACACTTCCCGAGGGAGTAAGCGTTAGTAAGCTCCTTACCACATCTACAGACGCCTATACGGTTTCCGTTGCAGGCAACGAGATCAACTCCGAGGATATTCTCTATAACGGAGAATGCACCATCGGTGCTGTAGCTGCCGTTACCAAGGGTGAAGCAGAGGGTAAGTTCGTTTGGTATTCCTCCTTTGGTATAGCAGATGATTCCGCAGATTCTATGGTATCCGGCGGTAACTCCTCTCTCTTCCTGTCCACTCTGGGCAACCTCTGCGAGAAGAAGGCTTCCGTTTCCATCGCAGGTAAGGCTATGGATACCGAGCAGCTTGTAGTAAATGCGGGGATCTCCACCCTCTGGACAGCGGTATTCGTTCTTATAGTACCCCTTGCGACTGTTATCGTTGGTATCGTTGTTTGGGCGATTAGACGGAAAAGATAAAAGAATGCAGAATGCAGAGTGCAGAATGCAGAATTAATGAGGATTTCCGCTGAGGCGGAAATCTTCATTGAATTATAATATGGAGAATTTGATCTTATGAAAAATTTGAAATTTATTATAATCAGCGTAGTAGTCCTTGGATTACTTATAGGAGCATACTTCCTTGTTACTTCTCTTAACAAGGAAGAGCCTGCACAAACACCCGAAGCCGAGGAGATCGTCGTTATGGATGATACCAATGACGGTGTAATGACCTTTGCTTATTCTACAGATCTTGGGGATATGAACTTCACCAAGATGTCGGGAAGCTGGTCATATCCTTCTGACACGACGATGCCAGTAAACCAAGACTTCGTGCAGAAGTTAGCTGATGCCTTTACCAAGATAGTTGCTACCCGTGAGATAGTCGGCGGCGACGAAGCTGCCTACGGCTTTGAGGAGCCCACACTTGAGGCAAGCGTCTGCACCCGAACGGGTCACACCCGTGTGTATATCGTCGGTGCCAAGAACGAAATGTCGGGCGGTTATTATCTTAAGTACAACGACAGAGTATTTATGATCGACTCCGCTCTTGTTGATGCCGTGAGCTACAGCCTCTTTGATGCTATTCCCGTAGGCAAGCTTGAGACTATAGAGGCGGATTCCATCACGTCCCTTACCGTCAACGGTGAGGAGGTTCCCAACAAGGCAGGCTATACAAATATCGGAATCACCACCGTTGAGAATTATAAGGACAAGGAAAACTACGGCTTCGACGGAACAGAAAAAAAGGCAGTGGTCACATATAACGAAAAGTCGGATATCACCGACGAAAACGGCAACGTCACCTCCACCGCTACGGTAGAGAAGACCTACAGCTTCTCTTACGTGGAGAAGGACGGAATGGCTTACGTAATGCTCCCCGATGACGTTTGTATCTATAACGCCACCGGCACCGAGGCACTCTTCACCGAGCCCGAGGCTGAAGCAACAGACGACACCGCCGCTGAATAAGAACATTCAACAACAAAAGCACCTCACCGAGGTGCTTTTCTCGTTTTTGCTTACAGCAAAACATATCGAGTTCACCGAAAGTGAACATATCAAGTTGTAAAGCAACATATCGATAAAACGATCATCACAAACCAACGAAAAAATGATGACAAAGTCATCAATCTGTTTTAAAAGCTAAATTGCACTTCGTGCAACTAAATTAAATTCGGCATATAGCTCGCCGAAGGCGAATTTAGCTCCGTCAGGAATATAGCTTGTGCAGCAAATTTAGCTCGGCGAAGCCGAATTTAGCTGAAAAAAGTGCCCTCGGGCACTTTTTTCCGGGGGTGGTACCCTTTAATTTCGGTGTTTTACTCTGTTATAATTATAATGAAACTAAAACTATCGGAGGTAAAAATGCCAAGACCTACAAAAGAATTTCTTGATTATTTTCCTTTTTATTGTCGAGGAGATGAAAGAACAGATCTGTTGAAAGCAAAAAAGGAATGACAGGCTTCGGAATATACATATCACTTCTCGTAAAGCTTTACGGAGAAAAGGGATATTATCTTAACTGGAATGATAATATATGCTGTATATTTGCTTCCGGTGTGGGAGTATCCGAGGAGGAAGTCAGTGAAACTGTATCACTTCTTATAAATGTCGGAATTTTTGATAAAGGTGTCTATGAAAACTACGGCGTTCTTACATCAAAGGAGATACAGGAGAACTATTTATTTGCCGTTGCTAAGAGAAAAAATAAAGAGCTTGATAAAAGGTTTGATTTAGTTTCCGCGGAAGAAACCCGGGTTTACGGAGAAGAAACCCCTGTTTCCGTTACGGAAAGTACACAAATAAAAGAAAATAAAAGAAAAGAAAAT
>JAFQHD010000061.1 GCA_017398145.1 Clostridia bacterium | reverse complement strand
GTATGCCGAGGATATATGCTAACTCAGAGGGTATTTTTATCTTGTTCTTGGTCATTTAAAATTTCTCCGTTCGGGGTATTTTCTTTCTTTTTCCCTTTTTTAATTAAATTGAATCCTATTATCATTCCTATAAGACAAAGAAGGGTAAAAATGCCGAAGCCGAAAAGAGCTATTTTGAAATATAAGCCGGTTACCTCCAGCATAGCAGGTCCCCAATAGTTGCCCCGTACACAGAACAGCCTGCCCTCGTGGGATATTTCGGTAGGTTCGGTCGTGGAAAGGCGGTATACCTTGGTGTTTTCGGGCATTGAGACAGTCACCGAAAAGCTACAGGTCTCAAGAAGATCTGCAGTATAGTCGGCAGTTGCCTTTGATATGCCCGAGTTATAGGTGTTTTCGATAACTCTGTGCAAATCTGCTCTGCCCTTTATACGGTAAGCGTACCGGGGCTCGGTGTCGCTGAGCTCACAGATGACCTCAGAAAATACCGAAAGACTTTCGTCACAGAGCATCCCCTTGAGGTTCTCAAAGGCTTCCTCAAAGCTGTCTGCGGGAACAGACTTCGTAAGGGTCAGATAAGCGTCGTTTTCATTCTCGGTGAAAAAATCGTACTCACTTGTAAATCCACGCCGGGTTCTGTAATGGGTTTCAAGCAGTCTTAGATCCCCGGTCAGCGAATTCTTTCCCAGAGCCGACTCGTCACCGGCATTGACATTTATATTGATTCTGGTATATGCGGTATTGTCCGCATCTATGCCGTACTCTATATCGGCGGTGGCTGCGCATCCGCAGAACAAAAGGCAGCCGAATATTGCAAGTAAAAATATTATCTTCTTCATATCCACCTCAGAAGGTATAGGTAAAGGGTGCGGAGGTATACATTTCTCCGTCGGCGGTGACCACGTTTACGATAAACACCTTTGTTCCCTTGGCGATCCCGTCGTTGTTGTAGATCACGCTTGAGCCTAAATTTCGAACGACGTTGCCCACACGGCACAGAGGCTTTTCACCATTTGTCACCGTGCGTATAGGCTGAACGCTGCCGTTGTAATCCTCGGGATCATAGACGGTAAGAACGTAGGTGGCATCCTCACCGTAGACCTTGTCAAACTCGATCTCATAATACACAAAGGTTCTGTATCCGCCAACGAGATCGTAGGATTGACTGCGCTTTTGGATGCGGATATTCATTTCCTTTTTTATATCGTATTCGGGGGCTTTTTCACCTATAAAGCTGTAGAAATAGTCGGCAAGACCCTCGATCTCACACGCCATGGGGAGGGTAAGATTCTCCTGAACGGCAGCGCTGCGGGAAAAGCTCACGGAATATTTGTCCGAGCTGTCATAGAGAGACTCCATAACGTCCTTGTGGTCAACTATCTCACGGGAAGCAGGCGAACCCATAAGTGCAACGTAATCCTCTGCCGCTATCTCAAGGATAAATTTGTAGTGATTGTCGTAATAAAAATCCTCGCTGACGTTCCTGTCTGCATAAGAGTTTTCGGAGGTAAGGCCTCTCAGCTTGGCGTACTCGGTATCGTACAGCTCCTCGCCGTTACTTTTAAGCATATAATATCTGGTGAAATGATGGCCGTACTCGTGGCTTAGACTGTTCGCCATACCGTCGGTGGTGGTTATCCCGTCTCCGTTATAGAGGGATATCTGTCCGCTTGTACGGGTGAAATATATCATATAATCCTCCGGCAGCAGGGTGTGGGCAAAGGGTACGGAGCAATGCTGCTCGGAGTTCTGATGGGTAGCGGCTGCTTTATCGTCCTTCTCAGGATAGATCACAACGCCGGAGAGATGATACAACTCCTCGCCGTGCTTGTTACGGAGCAGTTCTTTATAGAGAAGTTCAAGATCGGTTTCGTCCCACTCATCGCTTCGACTTATAAACTGTATACCCTCGGGAGATACGTATTTTGCTGCCATACTTTGATCTATAGATTCTTCGATATGTACGCCCTCGTCTAAAAGCTCGATGACAGCGGTGTTTAAGTAACTCTGACTTGGCTCGGAAAGTAAAAACTCCTCGGCTTTCAGCCCTTGGCTCTGAACACCAAGCAATACATAAAGAAGCATAATAAAGGTTATAAGACAAAAGACAAATTCTCCAAGACAAACAAAAAATACTATATATCCCGCTTTCTTCATAATATCACCTCTCTCTGTTTTAATAATAACAAAAAACCTTGCCAAAAGCAAGGCTTTTTGTTATATAGGAATTTTCTCTATTCCGTGTGGTTTGAATTACCGTGCAAACGGGCGCAGTATGGGTGGGGCAACTTGTCCCTTTTTTATTAGTTTCTTGTATCGTTACCGCCGCCGAGGATATCGTCTACGGCATCGGTTGCGCCTCTTACCGCATCGCTTACTGCATCGCCTGCGCCGTCAAGGATACCTCTTTCATTTCCGTTGCCGGAATTGTTACCGCTGTCATTTCCGTTGCCGCTGCCGTTTCCGTTGCCGGAGCTGTTGCCGTTTCCGTTGCTGTTACCACCGTTGTTCTGACCGGAGCCGTTGTTATTGCCGCCGTTGTTCTGACCGGAGCTGTTATTCCCGTTGTTACGGTCGGAGGTGGAATTACCGCCGTTATTACGGTCTGAGGTGTCGGTTCTTCTTGAGGTGTCGTCGGTGACGATACCGTTGTTTTCGGCACGGTCCTTCTGCCCTCTGCAGCCGACGAATACCACGGATACAAGGCATACTACAAGAATTAATGCTATTAACTTTTTCATTGGTAGATCTCCTTTGCTTAAGTTACAAGTTTATTATTGACAGGATGGTTTATTATATACATAATAAAAACTAAATGCCATTCAGACTCATACCACAGTACGGTATTTATCAACAGTTAACTATATTATAGAACAGTTTCAAAATACAGTATGATTATTGACAATTCTTATTTTGCATTGTATAATAAAAACACCACACAAATCGAATATAGATACGCTACGAGGGAATGTTTTTTATTTCGGTAAAAATGCATTCTCCATTTGTGCATTCCTTGTAGTGTGTCAAAATGATTTGTGTGGTAGCAATCAGGAGTTATGCGTTTTTCGGTGTGTGTGACTTCGGTTGCACACACTTTTTTATTTTTAAGGAGGGGCTATGGATTATAAGCAACACTTTGTTGACTGTTGTAACCAAAAGGGAATAGATTTCGATAAAAATTTCATTTATGCGGGAAATCGACGTTCATATAAACAACGTATGATATGTAGATCTACACTGCAAAAAAGAAATCCGGAGCATTTGTTTGTAATTTGTTATTCAACAGATTTGAACTTATACTTTGCATGGGATCTGAAAGCACCCAAAGGGGATATCAAAGAAAATTTTTCAATTAAAATACAAGAGATGAGTATTCCCGACAAAAACGGTATCATAAGTATAACTAAAGATGTCGAGTATAAAGGTCGCGGCACCGAAACCGTTCTTATATTTGATTGTGAAAATGTTAGAAATTTCTTAAATAAAATAAGAGGTGTGAAATGAGAATTGAATTAAATAAACATCTTAATAATGATTGGATGGATCAACGAAAAGCTTTTTGGGATAAAGCGCCCCGCCACTTGATAAAAAATAAAGAATATCGAAATGACAAATTTTTTCACGGTTTTAGCTTTTTTCATTTGCACAGAATGCTTTTTTGGATATGTCCTAACTGCGGATGTGAACTTTTTATAGATAGAGAATACGAAAAACCGTATAGAGACTTTTGTCATGAGGATTATCCCATTGATGCAAAGAAAAGATATACATGCGAATTTATGGATGCATTAGAGGATCTTTGCGATGTATATGGAGACGAACTTATAAAAACAGTTGAAACAGAAGTTTCAAATATCGATGTGTGTCCTTTATGCGGTGAAACATTGTCAAAAGATGTATATTTTTTCCAAGAATATTATCCTGAAACCGCTTCTACCAAAGAACCATCTGTAAACACTAAATTTGAACAAATGGAGAAGGAAATGTTCGCTTTTTTAATTAAAGGCGCAAGCGAAAAAACTCAAGCATTAATGCAATCACCCGATATTAAAAGCTATAGCACATCGGTTTTGAAACAAGAGATTACAGTAAACCTACTGAAAGATTATGTTTTTAATTTGCTCAATCTGGAAACCAATTTGTTATCCATGTCGAAAAGACTGGAACAATTATACTTTAAAAGATCCCAGAATTCCATAAATATAAATGCGCAAAGATATACTCCCGTATTAGGGCTTATAAATAAGATTTCCGAAAAAGAGGCGGCTGTTGTTTCTTCTGAAAACAACTTAACCGTAGCCAAGAATCAGAAATTGAAGTCGCCTAAAATTACTTATCCCACAAGACCCTCAGAACCGATATATGCAGTTCCTAATTTTTTCAACAAAAAGAAAGTATTAGCAGAAAACGAACGATTAAGACAGTACTACGAATCGGAAATTAGACGATACGAAGAAAAAGTAAAAGAATGCGATGATAAAAAAGCGAGAAATATCAAGAAAGCAGAAGCAGACAAAGAAAACAACATCAGAGAAGCAGAGGCTGCATATTCAAAATGTACTGCGGAACTCGATGGCATCAAAAATAAAATTGAGGAAATGCGTTCTAATATCGATACCTCTATTGTACCTGCTATAGGTGAAAAATATCTGTTAGATAAGGAAATCGCAGAAATCGAAGAGTCAATAAAAAAGAACTTGGAATGCAGAAACAAGCTGTACAGCTACAACATAGTATTTGAAAAATACCGTAATATAGTCGCTCTTTCCAGCATATACGAATATCTTATGGCAGGTAGATGTACCTCTCTTGAAGGTGCCGACGGTGCATATAATATCTACGAATCTGAGATCAGAATGGATCGCATTATCGATCAGCTTGATACAGTTATCACATCTCTTGATCAGATAAAACAGAATCAGTTTATGATTTACAGTAAACTTGAAGAAATAAACTCATCACTACACCGTTTGGAAAACACTATGAGCAAGGCGGTGACCTCTATTGATGCTATCAAGGTTAATACCGACAGCATGAATAAATATATGGAGAATATATCAAAGAACACGGATGTTATAGCGCATAATTCCGCTGTTACCGCTTACTATTCCAAAGTTAATGCCGAGCTTACAAATGCTTTGGGATTTATGGTAGCCTTAGGATAAAGATAAAGGAGCGAGATATCGCTCCTTTAATTTTTCTAAATTTTTCGCTCTGATAACGTAGTACCGGCAGTTTTTTGCTGTCTTATCATTCTTTCCATATTAAAACCATTAAGAATCAGTATCGATAAAGTACACTTGACAAATTTGAATATTTACTGTATAATATACATACAATGTAATAGCAATATTGCTATTTGGGCTGGTCGAGAGACCCTGGTCCACCGAATGACGGGGAATTTCCCCGTTTTTCTTTTATTTTGCCATATCGAAGGAGAGGTTGTTTTGTCCGAAAAGATCTTAAGTGTTTTTATAGACGAATCCGGTGATTTCGGTCCTTACGAGCAACACGCTCCCTATTATATCGTTTCGATGATATTACACGAGCAATCAAGGGATATCGATACATATATCGATGCATTGGACGAGCATGTTCGCAATTTAAATTATGATCCCCATGCGATTCACGTTGGTCCCCTGATCCGCAGAGAACCGATATATCAGCACGATCTTATGGAGGATAGAAAAAGACTGTTTAATGCATTGTTCAATTTTGCAAGAAGATTGCCCTTTTCATATATTTGCTCAAAAATCAAGAAAAAAGAATGTTCCGACGTTATTGAACTGACAACAAAACTTACAAAGTCAATTTCCAAAATACTTAAAGACCACAGCGATTATTTTGATAGTTTTGACAAGATCATAATTTATTATGATAACGGGCAAGTGGAACTGACAAAAATTCTTACTACATTGTTTAATGCTTTGTTTTCTAACGTTGAGTTCCGAAAAGTGGTACCGGCGGATTATAAATTATTTCAGGTTTCGGATATGGTATGTACGTTAGAACTGATCGCTGAAAAAGCAGAAAACAATTCGTTTTCAAAGTCTGAGCTTGAATTTTTTCATTCACCTCGCGATTTTAAAAAGAATTATTATAAATCAATTTTAAAGAAGCATATTTAAAATCCTGCTATTGATATAGCAGGATTTTTAGTATTTAACAAAAGCAGGGATACGCATGTTCGGATCACCAAAGCTCCTTCTTTAATGAACGTTTAAACAATCCAAACAGGCTTTCCTTTACGTCAACACCCTCGTAGAGCGTCTTATAGACTGCCTCGCAGATAGGCATTTCAACATTATATTTTTTGCAAAGATTGTGGAGAGCAGCTGCGGTATAATAGCCCTCGGCAAGCTTGTCGTATTTTTCACCCTTAGCGTAGAGCTCACCGAACATACGGTTGTGGCTGAACTGCGAGAATACCGTCGCCTCATAGTCACCTAAATGACAAAGACCGTATGCAGACAGCTCGTTTCCGCCCATAGCCTTGATAAGACGGGATACCTCGCGGGTTCCTCTGGACATAAGCGCACCCTTGAGAGAGGATACGCCCATACCGTCAAGTATACCTGCGGCAATTCCGATAACATTCTTTGCCGCAGCTCCAACCTCGTTGCCAAGCAGATCCTCGCCGTAGTAGAAGCGGATAAGGTCGCTACTAAACTCCTCGACGAGCTTTTCCTTAAGAGTCTCGTCCTTAGAATCTATTATCATGCAGTTGGGGATACCGCGGTAGAACTCCTGAACGTGGCCGGGACCTATCCAAACCGCAACCTTACAGGGGAACTTTGCCTGCTGTTCAACGACCTCGGTAAGTCTCATACCGCTTTCGATCTCGATTCCCTTCATACAGAGGATAAAGGTACGCTCCTTTGAGTCTTCAAGAGCGTTTATCTCGTCGATAAGAGAACGAAGTCCCTGTGAACCGATGGAGATGACCACTGCGTCAACGTCTGCAATAGCTTCGCTGAGATCATAGGAAAGCCCTATAGACTCGGGAATGGTGATAAGACCGTTGGTTCGTGTGGTGGAAAACGCTATCATATCGGGGGTGTCCTTTGGTCCGTAGATAGTGATGTCGTGACCTGTACGGTCGAGATACCAAGCTATGCAGCTTCCCCATCTTCCTGCGCCTATTACTGTGATCTTCATATCTTTTCTCCTTGTAGGATTATTTTTATTAAATGCGGGGTAACTTACCCTCGAAAAATTTCATACAGAAATCTTCTACATTCCGTGTGATTTGAAACGCTGAACTTGCGAGCGTAGTCCGGGTGGAGTACCTTACTCCTCGAAGAACATTTCTTCTATATATAGTTGATTGAATTTTTTATGTCCCGAAAGCTCGATATATTCAAGCTTTTGGGCAAAGGTCTCTATGCGTTTGCGTTCATTTTCGCTCAGTGCACAATTTACCGCACCCAGTCCCGCACAGTTACCCAAGAACTCTATCCTGCCGCGAAGCTCCCCGGGGATGAGCCCGATATCACAGGCAGAGTCGGGATCGATGTGCATACCGAAGCCGCCGGCTATTATTACTTTTTTTATTGCATCAACGGGCTTTTTGAACTCGTGGCAGAGGGTCTTTACGCCTGCGGCTATAGCCGCCTTTGCGGTCTGAAGGGAGCGGATATCCTTCTGTGAAATATAGACCTCACCGAGGTAATATCTGTCCTCGTTAAGATATCCCGTTTCGTCAAGCTCGCCGCTTGTAAGCAGAGCCGCCGCACAGTCGATAAGACCCGAGCCGCAGATACCGATAGCGGGGGCGTTGTCTATAGTCTTATACTTAAGCCCCTCGTCATACCATACCTTCTCGATGGCTCCCGTCCGTGCCATACAGCCGCATTCTATGTTTGCGCCCTCAAAGGCGGGACCGGCAGCCGCCGCACAGCAGAGTGCGCGCTCAGCGTCAGCCAAAACTATCTCGCCGTTGGTACCGATATCTATGTATAAGGTAAGCTCCCCTACCCTGTCCATATCGCACGCCACCGAACCGCAGGTGATATCTCCGCCAACATATGCCGCAACGCAGGGTGCTATATAGGCTTTGCCTGCAAAGGGCATTTCATATTCTTTTCCGAACAAGGAAGCGGGCTTAAACGGCAGCTTGGCAATACCCGATGCATCCTCGCCCGTCACAAAATGCTCGATTGCGGTGTTGCCGCATATAACGCAGTATTCAGTATCCTCTGCATAGGGAGCTATGGCATCCCACAGCTCTTTTTTAAGCTCCTCGGCACCGCCCTCGCCTGCAAAGACAAGACGGGAGATGACATCTGCTCCGTGGGAGCCTTGAGGATTAACAAAGGAGATCTTATCCGTTATCTCACCGTCCTCGATGATATAAAGAGCGACGGTGGTAGTACCTATGTCAACGGCTAACAGTCTTTTTTTGTTTTCCGTATCCCTTGTAACGTCCGCACCGAATTCGGTCTGGATCTCGGTATCCCTTTCCTCGGGCAGCTCATAGGAAAAATCTCCCTCACAACGGGCAAGACAGGCAAGACGAAAGCCCTCTCTGCCACCCAAAAGCTTTATTTCATTTTCATCGGGAGCACTCAAGGCTCCTGTACAGCGGACAAGACATTTTCCGCATCTGCCCTTGCCTCCGCAAGGAGCTTCGGGTCGGCGTATTCCCTCTGTACAAAATATTTCAAGCAGAGTTTTGCCTACGTCCGAAGGCTTACATTTGTAATCTGTCATTATATTTCCTCATATAATGTGATATGAAAAAAATTATATTTGTATTTCTGTTATTATCTATCCTTTTGCTCTGCTCCTGCCGGTCGGCATATAATACCGCCTTTGAGGTTATGCAGAGGCTTGAAGCACCAAACGGTGCGATATACAAAAACGACACCGATATTTCCGAGTCGGAATATATATCCTCAGAGGAATTAGGCTATCTGTATTACGGAGAAAGCGCACCCTTAGCCGAGCTTGACTATCTTGAGAGCTACTGTATATATATGTCCTATTGTAAAGCCATATCCGAGATACATATATTTGAAACGAAGTATCAATCGGATGTGGAAGCGCTTAAGCGTATGCTCCAAAGCCGAGCCGATTTTTTATCGGAGCTGCGCATAAACCCCAACTCTTCCGACTTTTTCTGTGATACGAAAGCGGATTGCGAAATATTTTCTAAAGGAAGATTTGTATTTCTGGTAGTCGGAAATACGGAAGAAAAAATAAAGAACATAGAAAAACTATTCTGATATTTCACCCTCGTGCAACAAGCTGTAAGCTTAAATAAGCTTCACTCGATTATGGGTGAAGGCTCAGCCTTCTTCACCTTCGTCCTTTTCAACCTCCTCAAGGCTGAGCTTCTGCCCCTTCTTGAAGATAACGAGCTTGCTGAAGATATAGTTAACGATAGTGGTTATAACCAAAGCACCGAACTTGACGATATAATACTCTCTTACGTCAATACCCCAGCTGCCCTGTGCCACGCCATCGACCATACGGATAAATCCGATACGAATGATATGGTCAAAGTCCAGCATATCGCAGAAAACGAAGAAGGTAAGTGCCTCAACACCCCAGGTGAGAAGTCGGGCACCCGTGAAGCCGATAAATTCTTTCCAAAGGATGTTCGACTTCATGGACTTTGAACGGAACACAAAGAACTTGTACATCCAGAACGCAAAGCATACCGTGGATATAGCCCAGGCGATGGTTACGATAATCGTGTTTCCTATCTTGTTTTCATCAAGATTAGTGAGCTCCTTAAGAGCTATGGAGATTCCCCAGTTAAGGAAGGTGGTGGAGAACCCGATTATAAGATAACGGAGAAACTCCGCTAAGCCCTTCTTTTCCTTAAGAAAATTTGATATCTTGCTCATTTCAATAACTCCTTGTATTCGTCGTAGCTGCACATCATATTGAGCGCATCGAGAAATGCGTTGGCTGAAAGCTCCTTGGGTAGAGAGAGCTTTTTTGCTATCTCGTAACGCTTAAGCTTACTGTCAACCCCGCCCAGCAGTCCGTCGTCGTAGAGATCGGCTTTGGTAATGCCGCCTCTGTCCGACACCTCTTGAGCCCCTCTTGCATAGGGGGCAAAAAGCTTGCGGAGCAATTCTGCCTTCATACCCTCCACACCGAGAGTTCCTGCCTTGGATGGGACTTTTTTTCTTTTTTCCTTGCCCTCGATATCCGGTATATAGAGGTTTATCATAGCCTCGGGGGGCAGAAAGGACTTTAAGTGATTTCTTATCACTCTGCCCGCACCGTCGCTGTCGGTAAGGACGATGATTTTTGTTTTTTGAGATAATTTAATAAGAAATTCTCTCATTTCCTCGGATCTAAAGACTCCGAAGCCTCTCGTGGGTATCACCCTTGCCTCAAGCACAGAATCCAACTTTATCTGATCGTACTTGCCCTCAACTATTACGGGCATATCTACTATAAGCTTCTCTGTCATCTCGATGCCTCGATTATAAGCCTTGAAAGAAGAGCGTAGCCGTTGGGATAACCGTTCTTTAACAACCTGTCGGTCTCGGCACAGAGCTCAAGGATACGCTCGATATCCGAGGAGGTTCGTCTGCCCAAAGCCTTACGGTAGAGCGAACAGCGATACTCATTAATCTTAAGCTCCTTGGCTATTTCCCTTTCCTGCATTCCCGTCTCGGCAAAGATCGCAATACGGCAGAGGGTACGGAAGATGGATATAAGCGAGCCTAAAGTCAGGTTGACCTCCTTGCCGCTTTTATCCTCTGCTTCATAGCTTGACAGTATATAAAATGCCTTGTCGGTGTCTCTTGCCAAAATAGCATTTGAAAAATCAAAAGCACCGATCTCCTTGGTCTTGGTGGCAAGAAGCTCGATATCCTCGCGGGTAAGGGTGTCTCTGCCTTGGGAGAGAATATAAGCGGAAAGCTTGTCGGTTTCGCTGACAAGCGCAAACATATCGGTTCCGCATCTGTCCATAAGAGCATAGCTCATATCAAGGTTGCATACTATCTTGTTATGTGTAAAGTGCCTGGATACCCACTTTGCCAGCATATCACGGCTCTGCTTTTCAAAATGAACGGGACAGACCACCTCGGACAAAGACTTAAACTGCTTTGAAGGCTTCTTTACCTCTCCCGCGTCAAACTCCTCGGGCACGGTATAGAGTATAAGCACCGTATCACGGGACTCCTCAAGCATAGCAAGCGTATTGCAGAGCTCCTCGGTCGCCTTGTCCTTCATCGACTTAAGGTTAAGGCTGTGTATCTCGATAAGCTTCTTCTCCGCAAAAACCGGCAGAGCCATTATTGCGTTCTCAAGAGCCTCGATGGAAAAATTCTCCGCATCAAGCCTTATATGGTTAAAGGTGTCGGGCCCGTCGGGAAATACCGATTTTCTTGCCTCCGAGAGAGAATTTCTTTTAAGATATTCTTCCTCTCCGTAAAAAAGGTATCCGCCGAAAAGCTCGCCCTTGGCTTTGGTTCTGAACTTCTTGGAATCAAGTATCTCCATTATCTTCTAAGCTCGTCTACGCGAACCGAGAAACGGTTGCGCTGGGTCTTGACACCCTGAACCTCGATTATATAATCAAGATCGAGAGTTCCGCCCTCCATGGTAACGCGGTTGTTTATAGAACGGGTACAAACGCACAGCTCCATAGGAAATCCCGCTACGTTGTACGCACATCTCTGTCTCTTATCTCTGTCGCTGAAAACAAAGCCTGCAGTGTTCTCGCCCGTGCGGACCATATTGAGCTCGTTGGGCTCGGTCTTGGGGAATATGAGGCTGGTAGTGGTGTTGGGCATACCCATCTCCTCGGATTCCTTGTAGCGAAGCTCTATGTTTCTGCCGTCGTCACGGATGGTGGCGTCGGTGGACATCTCGATAACCTCGTCCTCCGCCATCTCAACCGCCTTTTCCTCGCCTACCATCTTTGCACACATATCAAAGGCGGCAAGGTCGGAAATTATTGATTTTATTTTGATTCTGACGTTTTTTTCGGTCATAGCTAACCTCTTGACATAGTAATAGATAATACTATAATACCACAAAGTAAACTCTGTGTCAAATAACAGACCGTAAACAAAATTTGGCTATATTGACACCCGAAACGAATTTTGATATAATTTTCATATATATTTGGAGGATGCTATGAATACGGTAACAAAAGACAACTACAAAACCTTTACATATACAAACGAGGAATTATTAAAGGACAAGCCCGTTGCCATTATACACGAGTTCCACGGACTTAACGGCGGGCTTAGCCTTGTACGCGAGCATTATCCCTTAGCCCACTTCTTTGCGGAGCATAATATCATCTACACCATGCCCTGCTACGGTCCCTGGAGCTGGATGAACAGAGCAAGCGTAAATCTTATAGACGAGATAACCGAGGCTCTCTGGGACAAGTACGGCTACGAGATACCCACTATTTCTACGGGTTTAAGCATGGGAGGTCTTGCGGGACTTATATATTCGCTTAAGTCAAGACATACTCCCGTTGCCTGTGCTGTTATCAGCCCTGTCTGTGACCTTGTCTATCACTATGACGAAAGAGAGGATACCCCCAGAAGCATCTATACCGCTTTCGGAGGGTACGGTATTCCTCTGATGGATGCAATAAGAGAAAACTCTCCCTTACATCAGGCAGAAAATATGCCGAAAATACCCTATATGATCTTTTCGGGTACAGCCGACGAGGAGGTAGATTATAACGCCCACTCTGTTTCCTTTGTCAACAAAATGAAGGAATTAGGACACGATATCGAGCTTATGCTTATTCCCGACCATCCACATTGTGATATAGGGGGAGAAGGGGTGGAAAGGTATAAAGAATTTTTATTGCAGAATGCAGAATGCAGAATGCAGAATTAAGGACAAAAAGGTTGCCGTCAAAGGCAACATTTTTTACAATATTGATAATTTATAGTTTTAACATTTCAAGATACAAACGGAATGACAGTTTCATAAATAGGCTCTATTATAACATTACCGTTAATATCTGCAACACCTACACACCAGCCCTCCGAGCCTCGGTCGTCTTCATTTTTTATATAATAGTATCCCTCAAGTTTATCGATCCTTCCATCTATCTGGATATAATAAGGAATACTACCGACAATCTCTCCCTTTTTCACATCATAAATTGCCGATGAATAATCAGAAAAGCCGCTTGATTCATTTTTATAAAGTATTATATAATCACCATCAACCCAGAACAATTCGTACTCTATAGGAATATCAACACCTTCAAATACCCATACATACCCGGTCGCTGTTTTTGCTGACATTACCCTTTCGGCAGAAAAATCCTCATATTCATATGATACAACTTCATTATTAACACTTGTAATCTTTGAAAACTCTTTTAACTCACCGTCAATAAACTCATAACCTATACTTACATCGGTTTCATCGTCAGCATCGTAATTATCTATAATTGAAATTCCCGAATACTTTGTTACCGCATACACGTCTCCCTTGAAACCTTCTTGCTGTTGTGTATAAATTTTATTTCCGTCATAATCATATATGATAAATATACCGTTATTACGTTCCACAATATAATCTTTTGAAATTTCTATAAGCGGTGCCGTACTTTCAAAACAGATATTTCCTGTCTTGTCCAATACGTGATAGATACAGTCTGTTGGATTCTCCGGATAGTCCGTATATATTGTCCCAAGACAATAACCGTTATCGTAAAACTCGGTCAACACATTATACTTACAGGGGATCTGTTAAGTATATTGGAAATGGTGCATTTTATGATACAAAAGTAGAAACATTATCTGTTCCCAAAAATTGCATAGTTGATAATCAAGGCAGAGAAATTAATATAGTTCGAGAAGGAATAACTAAAAAAGATTTAATACAAAGAATGATTGCCGATTATACACAAAAACAAAATGATGAACATCCTAATAAGGATTTAGATGATAATATTTTAGCCTTATTAAACAGTGAACTTAAAAATTGTGAGATAATAGAAACAGAAAATAAAACAACAAATAAAGGATTTACACAGGAGAATATATGCAAGGCTACGAGATTATTGAAATAGCAGATAAAAAAATACTACAAAGGGTAAAACCAGTTTATGATGAAGACAGTAATGTTATAAATAAACCAACAGAAAACAGTGTAGATGAGTTATTATCGCAAG
>JAFQHD010000060.1 GCA_017398145.1 Clostridia bacterium | reverse complement strand
GTCTTAAAGGCTCTGCCGCTGCTACGTCCCGTCTGAGCCCAGTCGCCAAGCCCGCCGGGAGCCTCGATAAGATCATCGGGACGGATAATGCTGTAAAGATAGGTAAGATAGTGCATAAGGGGATTTGCCGCCTCACGGATGATCTCCTTGTCACCTCTGAACTTATACACATAATAAGGCAGATATACAAGAACACAGTCCCAGCAGGGGCCGTTAAAATCCTCATAGCCCCAATCTGCGGTAGGAATAATACCGGGGATCATACCCTCGTTATTTACCGAACGGTATACGCTGCGCATCCATTCCTTAAAGAGATTTTCGGGTCCGAGATTATATAACATCTGCTCGGCAGACAATGCCGCATCCGCTGTCCAGCCGTTCTTTTCACGGTGGGGGCTGTCGGTGGGAATATGCATAAGGTTAGAAAGATCGCTTCTCACCGTAGCTGCCTGAACTGCGTTTATCACTTCGTTATCGCACCAGAAGCTTCCTCGCTTTGCTACATCGGTATGCATAACGAGATAAGTCAGCAGGTCCTCGGTTGCCTGCTCAGGGGTAATGCCTGTAACAAATACATATCTGAAACCGTGATAGGTAAATTTAGGGGTATGGAACGCTTCACCGCCTGCACAGGTATACTCATCCTCCTGCATGCGCTCGCAGCGGTTATAGCAGAGATTCTTATAATAAGGCTTACCGTCAACCATAACCTCAAAGTGCTTGGTAACCACCTTTTGTCCTGCCACGCCGTTGATATGCAAACGGCAAAGACCGGCACCGTTGAGACCGAAATCGTAAATATAGCCGTCCTCGTAAGGAATAACGGATACAGGCTTACGCTCTTCGGTAACCCTGATAGGCTCTGATTCGCATATACGCGCTTCACCTCTGGGAGCTTTACGGAGTATGGGCTTATGCCATGTACTATCATCAAAGTCAACCGTATCCCATCCATTCTGCTCCAGACGGGCATCATAATACTCACCGAAATAGTAATCGTTAAACAAAATGGGAGAATCGGAGCAAAGTGTATTTTCGTCGGATATTATTGTTTCTGTAGTTTCATCCGCATATTTAAGCTCGATCGTAAAGCTCACTGCAGGTGCACTTCTCCAAGGGAAACGAAGACCGCCCCAGATACGGACAACGGTATTCTGTATACCGTTACCGAGAACGGATGCAAGAACATTCTTGCCCTCTATAAGCTTATCTGTTATATCATAACGGTCAAAATAAACGAAGTGGTCGGGGTTAGCTCTGTAGGAAGCCATCTCTCCTACGGTTATATCATCACCGTTGATATGTACCTCATACCAGCCAAGAGCTCCTATCGTAAGAGTAGCGGAAACAAGTCCTACCTTAACATCAAAAGCACGGCGGAAATAGGGCTGGGGTACATAATTATCGGGGGTGTTGAAATCCGCTCTTGCGGATATAAAATTCATCTGCAGTTTCATATTATTCTCCTTTTGATACTATACATCTGACGGTTAGTCTGTTTTTTCCGCTGTAATCACAGGTAAATAGGCTGAGGTCATATTCACCTGAGCTCATAGCCTCAATGTCCGTTTGATCAAGAATATCTATACCTACTACTTCATAGCTATAAAGAATTCCGTTTATATCGGTAAAATATACTTTATCACCCTGCGTAAGCCGTGACAGCTTACCAAAATGCGCTGTGTAATTATGACCCAGAAGCACCATGTTTCCCTCATACACATTCCCTGAATATTTACATGGGGATTTTTTTAAACGGTCATAGCTCCATTCAGACATTACGGGAAGCTCAAGATCCTCAAGCGTTGGTATATATATATAACCTATATAGCTCTCGCCGTCGATCTCTGCTGTAGGCATCTGCATATCAGATGCTGTATCGGTATTTATTTCATTTTTGTTATTCTCAATAACATCTACCACATCTTCAAGAGCTTTTGCAGAATACTTGCTTGCTCTGGTATCCTCGGATGTATTGAAGATATACAGACATAGTGCGATTAATACGAGAATTACCCCAAACAAGAGACAAATTATACCTAACTTACTTTTCATGCTTTTCCTTTCTCTTACTAAAGCATAGTATCAGACCCGCAAGAATAAGTGCAGTTCCGGATACAAGTAAAATCGGTATAGGCCAGTTTAGCTGACCTGTCTGAGGAAGCTTATCTCCCTTATCAGGTGATGTAGTATTATGACCCGAATCGGGAGTTGTGTCCTCGTGGGGGTCGTTGCTGTATTTAGTAAGCTCAACCTTTGCCGAGGCGTCTATATCGTATATATACTCTTCTCCGTCAAACATAGGAACCGAAACCAAAAAAGGATTGGCACAGTTATATCCGTTTGCCGCAACCGTCTGTATAAGCATATACAGGCCGGGTTCAAGGTCGTAAAAGGCAACTCTGCCCTTTGAATCTATAGGCATGGTCATTGCCATTATATCATTATCTGCTATATATGCCGCAACAGAAAATGCAAGCTCATCCGTATCTGCTTTTGTCATATCACCGTTAAATGAGGCAAATTCTCCGCAAGGAGTAAATCCGTAATTCCCGTTATCTACGGTAACGTCAGCAACACGGTATATTGCCATAGTACCGCCCGAAACCGTCTTTTCGCCGTAACGCATGGTAACGGATATTGAACCCGAGCGTTCAAGATCGGGGACAGTATGTGAAAATACTGCAGTATTACATAATGCTATCAGTATGACTGCCCAAAGAATAAATAATATTGCTCTTTTCATATCCGTCCTCCTTATCTTCGTTTTCGTGTGCTTATAAGCAAGGCTGTAAGTAAAATAAGCAGAAGCGGTATCGCAACGACAGGTGCGACGATTATCGGCTCTATCTGCATTGCATCCGCTGTTATATGTACCGTGGGGGCTTCCTCGGGATTTTCGGTTCGCTCACCTATAACAAGCAGTCGGTGAGAGTTGACACCGTAGGGTGTACAGGTTACAAGTGTACAAAGATCCTTGCCTTCCTCTATGTTCAGGGACTGTACCTCGTGAGGTTCAACGGTAAGTATCCGTGCAACCTCGTAGGTCAACAGCTCGTCAAGCACACGGATATAGAACAAGTCCCCTTCCCTTAGCTTGTCAAGGTCGGTAAAGAGCCTTGAGGACGGTAGTCCTCTGTGTCCTGAAATCACACAATGTGTGCTTTCTCCGCCTACAGGCAGACTGGTCCATTCAAGATGTCCGATTGCTTTCTGCAGTACAGATTCGTCTGTACCGTGATATATAGGAAGCGATACTCCTATGGAGGGAACCTCGACGTATGCCATTATGCCAAGCTCGCCGGGATTAAGCAAAATGTAATAATTAGTTTTCTGCTTAGGTTCAAGGACATATGGGATCTCTCTGTCAAGAAGTGATGCATTATGTAGGTATGCATCCTGAAGCATTTTCTGATATTTATCATCATCCATATCGGCTACCTGCTCGATATATGTAGCAATAGCCTTAGATTGGTGAAGTGAGTTCCAAAAATCACTGACGGTTGGGTACAGCAGTAAGGACAACCCGACTATAAAGACAAATATTAAAATTATAGTAGAAATATGTTTCTTCATCTCGGGCTCTCCTTACTGTTGTACCTTGGGGTATGAGCCCCAAGGTCAACAGCAATTATAATTTTTTAGCCTTCTATGCTCATGCGCTTCTTAGCTACGAGAAGCACGACAGCAGCGAGAACGAGTATGCCGCCTGCTATGTAGAAGATCGTTGTACCGATACCGCCGGTCTCGGGAAGCTCAGTACCTGCAACGTTTACTACGTCTGTAGCAACTTCACCTTTGTTAAGATCAACTGTGAATGTAGGATCTACAACATCGTCACCGGAAACGGCATTACCTTCTGCATCATAAACAGTAAGAGCTGTAAGCGAGGTGGGATCGGTTGTATCATCATATGTTGCAACGATCTCGAATACAACGTCGTCAGCCTTGTTATAACCGTCGGGTACTGTGGTCTCTACGAGCTTGTATATACCTACATCAAGTCCGTCAAATCTGAATGTAGTAACACCTGTGATTTCATTCTCTACTGCATTCCATTTATCTTCTGTTTCATTGTACTTGTAAAGAGTGAAGCCTGCACCGTCAAGGGGAGTCTTGCCACCGTCAACCTTGTTTACGATCGCATCAAAGGTAAATACGATAACAATATCCTTCTCGGATTTACCGGGTTCTTCAGGCTTGTCAGGAGTTTCGGGATCACCGTCTGCCTCGTGGTAAGGATTGTTTTCATACTCGATATAAACGTTATTGGGGTTACCGGCAGCACCGGAAACAGCATTTTCGTTAAGAGTAGCGGAATACTCAACAACGATCTCTGAAGAAGCTGTAACTGCTACACCGGTAAGATCTTTAAGGTTTGCTGTTGCTGTGAGTATATTCTTTGCGGTATCATATGCGATCGTGAACTGGTCTGTTACTTCAACACCGTCGATCGTTACCTTAGCATCACCGTTGTAGGTAAGACCTGCGGACATTTCATCGATAAAGCTGTAGTAGTAGCTCTTGTAGCTTGCATACTTCTCAGATACAGTACCTGTCAGCTTATAGTTGATGGAATCACCGATATCATAGTCAGCACTCTCACCCCAAGAGGTAGCACCTGTAGTATCGTTGGTCTCTTCAACTTCCTTTTCTACTGAGGGAAGGTCTTCCTTGGTGGTTACAGTGATGTCATCTTCTCCTGCCGTATTAAGCATTACGAGAGAAAGTGTATCAGCTGTGTTACCTGCTTCAGTCTCTGCGATAAGGTAATAACCCTGATCATCAACAGCTATAGTATTAGCGGTAGAAGTTGCATCAGCATCAAGGTTTGCGGCAATAATAGCGGAATATACGTTATCCGCAAATACACGGATAGCATCTGTATCCAACGCTTCTATATATGCGACGATCTCGTCCTGAGTGTCCTTACCTGACTTATCAGCGAGAATTGCCTCATACTTTTCGTTAAGAGTGTAAGCGAACTTACCGTCGCCGCCGTCGGTTGCGTTGAGGAGCTTGTAAGCTGCATATTCAGAGCCGTCTGCTCCACCGGAAATTGTGATGTTGGTTGCAAAAGAGGGAACGAGTGTGCTCAGAATGAGCGCGGTTGCCAGCATAATGATGCCGACGAGTTTTTTCATGTTTTTCATGATGTTTTTCCTTTCTTTTATAATTTTTTTATTATTTGACTTTTGGGGCTTGCGCTAAGGAGTACCGCTATCCTCCAATCTGCGCTTGCGAGAGTTATACACAAGGAGTATCACCGCTGTTGTCATCAGCAGTATTCCTCCGATAGTATACAAATGTGTTGTACCCTTTCCTCCCGTTGAGGGAAGAAGGATCAGCGCGGAGTTCGTTATGCTGACGGTAGCAGCACTGCCTCCGCTGTCAAATTCAACTCTTGAGCCCTCTACGAACTTACCGTTTACGTAGATAGAGGCTGTCTCTGAGTTGAAGGTCGCGGTATAGTCTTCGGTATTTTCTATTACGACATAATATTTGCCGTTATCGGGATATGCAATATCCTCAAACACACCCTGCCAGCCGTTTGCTTTAGTCAGGGTAAGGTCTGCAACCAGCTCGGGCAGGCTCTCCTGTCCTTCGGTAACAAGATACAGGCTAAAGCCTATACTGTCGGGCGGATGGGTTACTGTCGCATCCCATTCCTTGGTTATCGGAACAGAGGTGGAGGTAGGCCATGGAGTATTTGTTATCAGCCATCCCGGCTTTTTGCCTTCTACGACCGTCTGACTCGGAGGTATCCATTCATACAGAGCGAACTGAGAACCGTTGTTGGCATTATTGGTAACACCGTAGCCCTCGTCATAACCTATGATATAGTAAGTCTGCCTGTTAAAAGTTGCGCTTATTCGTCCCATATTACCTGAAGTACGGTGGAAGGTTATCCTGTTGTTATCTCCCAGATTGCCTGCGTGAGTACAGGTGTATGAATCTGTAATATGCAGATATTTGTTACCGTAATACAGGTTTTTGAGCGCTATGCCGTTACCCGAACGAACAGCCTCCCAATGGGATATGTTTTCGGTATCCGGTCCCGTGTGGGTAACAAGGTAGTTGTTATCGGCTGTCGCCATCGCCCTGTTATCGTTGTGTATTATACGGTATGTTTTACCTACCGTAAATCCGGTGGCGGGCTCCCATCTGCCCGGAACGGTCACCGTCTCGGAGGTGGTACCCTCCGATTCCTCGTAGGTTACCGAATAGTTTGAGGGTCCCTGTATCTCCTTGAAGGAGTATTTAATTTCATTGCCCTGTCCGTCCTTTTCGGGAAGGCTCATAAGGGTTGCTTCCCAGTTGCAGTCAGCACTCAGCTCTACCGTACGGTCGGTCGGCTGTCCGTTGGCATAAAGCTGAAGAACTACAGGCTCGGGAGAGCTTCCCTGAGCCCACTGCTTTCGGACGTATATCTCCTTGTCGCCGCCGACAAAGAGATCGTTATATACGTTTATCTCAATGCGGTGGGAAGAGTCATCGGCAAAAACGTATTCATCGGCAAAAGTCCAGGTTTTACCGTTACTGTCAATCTTGACCGTAACATGCTCACCCGGGTGGGCAAGGTTCGCCGCAATAACGTACATCGACATATCGGGATAATTGCCCGGCGGCTTGGTTTCTTTGATATAATATGTTGCACCTGCCGAGAGTCCCTCACATCTTGCAATACCGTCTTCATTTGTAACGAAATATGAAGGAGCATCTACAATTTCTCCGTTTTCGTTTCTTTTATAGAGATGAGCAGGCTGGGTACATTCAGGATCGGAATATACTGTAAATTCAGCACCCTCAAGACCCATTCCTGAAGAAGAATCCCTTTTAAGCAGCTCAAGCTCATAGAAGGGTGAAATATTAAAGTATATCGCACAGTTTGAAAGTGATGAACCGCGCTCAAGATAGTATACCGTTACCGTATGATACTGACCGCCCTCGAGCTTGGGAAGGTCGTAGGTAGTAACACCGGTATTGTTTGTTGTAGACAGACCCGGCATTTCAGTGTATGTTTGCGATGCATTGTCAGCCACCGCATCTCCGGAAAATGCCTGACCTGTCTTTATCTTACCTGTGGCAAAGTTTATCTCGCCGTAAACAACGTCGTGCACACCGCCCAGGTCAAGGACAAGCTTTCCGTCGATGAATATCCATACGTCATCGTCTCCGGAGAATCTGAACTGCAGATCCTCTCCGTGAGAGGATACGTTCAGATCCACCCTGCCCTGATTTCCGGTGGGAGTATCTGCAGGCAAAAAGAACTCAATGTCGCTCTGCATGCCTACCCAGTAGTTGATCTCATTGTCCTTCTCACGCATCAGGGGAGAGCCGTCATCAGCATTGGTGCCGCCGTCAGACGGATCACGGTAGTTGAAGGGAGTGAAGTCGTGCATACTGTTGTTGTTGTCTATCCTTACAGGATAATCGTAAACATAGAAGCGCTGATCCTCCCTGTTATAGGATGCTGCATTAGCAGCACTGTTATAATAATAGAAGCCTATGGTTTCGTCAAAATTGTAGAACCAATCTCCCTCACCGAGATATACCCTGCCGGGAATAGTCTCTTTGGTGAATAGAGCATCCAGCCTCGGATTGTTTTCATTAGAACTACCCAAGGGTCCTAAAATGTTTGGCGTTATAGTACCGGGGAAGGTGGTATCGCTGCCTCGTTGACCCGCAGTCTTTTCTTCATTCACGGTGACACCGTTCGGGTCGGCATTTACCCTGCCTATCATATAACCCAGGTTACCGTCACCCTTTGCATCGTCAGCGGCATTGACCCATTTTCCGATGTAGTCAAAGAACACCATACCGGAAGGATCGTTTGTATCAACCTTCCACTTAGTGATATAACGTCCCGAAGAATCTTTGCCAAACTCGGTTACATATGACTTGTCTACGTTGAATATCTCGTTGTAGTCAAACATATAGGTATTGATAAAGTCTCTGGTGTCAGGCTGATCCTTTATTACTCTGCCGTTATCATGACCGCAGTTATAATTCTTAGAAATATATTCGGGATAAAAGATAGTAGAGCCTGTAACCGTGATAGGTTTACCTAACATTGTACGATCATAGAAGACCCTGTTTATAACGTCATACCAACCGTTAAGCTCGTACCAGTCGTTAAATGTATAATCGTTGGATGCCGATATACTTATAAAGTTTTCGGTATCAGGCGAGGTGGGATCGTTATGGGGAAGAACCACCGTTTTTCCCGCTCCGACAGAAACCACCTTATATCCTGCACCGTTGTATTTTTTGTTTGTAGAGCTCATATACACAGGCTGACCGATGGCTGCATCAAATATCACGTCAAACGTTCCGCTTGTAGGTGCAGAGTACAAGGCTAATGTAACGGATGACGTTGATATCAACCTATCTGAAGCAGGATCAACATAATTACCTTGAGCTGAAAGTGTCAGAGCACCGTTATTCCACGTTCTTGCAAATACGGTTGCATCGTTTATATTGTCGATAAAGGAAAGGACACCTGCATTTACAGTCAAATATAAGGTTTGTGAACCTATGCTTGCAGAAAGATAGTTTCCTCCGCTTGCGGTTACGAGAGTCCATTGTTGTGCTCTCTTATCTACTGTAAGATTTCCTCCGATATCGTGAGGATATACGGCGCATGCCGTCAAAACAGGCTGCCCCTGTCCGTCTGCAGCCATCAGCAATGCCCTGTCTCCGGATACTATAGCATATGGATTGGCTGTAGAAAGAGTCCTTGAGGTGTTTTTTGTCATAGATACGTACTCAAGGGTGTTTGAGGTAGAGGTAACTATGGCGAACTCGGAAAAGCTCTCTACGCTGAAGCCTACCGTCAGCTCCTCGCCCACGTCGCATTGCGTAAGTAACGGAATTTCCGCACCCTCATCGGCAAAGTGAATGACCGACACTTCGTTGTCAGCTGCGGTCGTTATGTCATTCAAGGTCATCTCTATTTTAACCTTGTCGTTGGGCTGAATTTCGCTTCCTTCATAAACGAAGCATATATCGTAAAGTCTGAAGGAGGTTATGTTCGCTTCTTCGGTCTGGGAGGTTGCGCTGTCGATAACATCGCAGGCTTCGTTATACCTTTGATCATGCCTTTCGCCGGACGGGATCTCCTTGACTGTAAGAACAGCGCCGTCGGGAATATCAGCCGCACCCGTATAGGTAGCCTTGACGGTCAAGGTAGTATCGGTAAATACCTGCTCTATCGGCTTAACCTTAAGATAGTCATTATACGCCGAGGTAAGATCGGCATAACCTATAATATTTGTATCAGTTTCGTATTCAACATACCCGACAGAGCCGTTTATATCTCCTTCAATAGTTCTGATGCAGGTATCATATTCCGCAACTATCTCTACCCTGCCGTCAGCGAAGAAGACCAGATCTCCGCTCTTTGGTTCGTATGTGGATACAGTATGATAATATCCGGCTTCGGTAAGGTGTTCCTTCCATTCGGTTATATTTTCGGTTATCGGGAAGAAGGAGGTGTCTATATCCGTATAGCTCAGACAGAAATCAAAGAAATATCGAGCCCAGTCGCCGTGTGGGTCATCTGCCCACTGTCCGTATCGTGTATATCCCCGTGTCATATCCGAACCAATAACAATATTGGTTTCACTTTCCGAATAGCCGAGCTGGCTCCTGGCTATAGCGACAAGATCCTCGGACCAGTTACCTGTGAGCTCGGGAAGTGTCGCCTCCCATACCGAAGCATCCTCTAAATCGGCGTTAAGGTCAATATAACATTCATCAATATGGATATGCTCGCTTAAGCCGCATATAAGCTCTACTTCTTCTGTTGATATATTATAACAGTCGTTGCTATGGAGATGCTCACACAGCTCCTTTTGCTCACAAATAAGAATACCGTCGTCAGCATAGCAGGTGTCTGTGTGTGTATGCAGCTCATACTGCCTTGCAGTACATATAAGCTCACCGCTTTCCGCATCATAACACGAGCGGTCGTGGATATGCTGAACTATTTCAGGAAGCTCACATACAAGCTCGGGCTCGCACTGCTTATAGCAGGTATCTGTATGGGAATGTTCCGGCATACCGCAGAAGCTTTGACGCTCCTTTGTGATACCGGGAAGGATAAGAGCATATGTAGTGACAAATACAACTATGGCACTCAAAACACACAGCACCCGCAGCCAACGGCGGCGACGGATATGCTTTTTATAAAACTCTGTACTCTGTGTCAATAACTCGTCATACATATGCTCTCACCTCTTTTCTTTTAAAAAATAATTATTATTTTCAGGATACTGTTCCTATACTTTTAATCGGCCAGACACGGAAAAGTATCTTACCTACGATCTGTTCCTCAGAGATACAACCGACAGCGGTATTGCGTGAATCAACAGAGGACTCGCGGTGGTCACCCATAACGAATATCTTACCGTCGGGTACCTGATAGGGCAATTCTATATCACAGAGACCAAGAGCCTTCTCCTTGATATACGGCTCGTTTAGTCTTACCGAGTTGACATATACGTTTCCGTCCTTATCTATATCGACCCAGTCACCTGCGCTGCAGATAACGCGCTTGATAAGTATCTTATTGTTGTAGTAAAAGGCTATAACATCCCCGGGTTCAAATTTATCCGTCTTAAGAGAAAATACTATCTCACCGTCATTTAAGGTAGGGGTCATAGAGGAACCGTATATCTGCAGAACAGGTAATAAAAGTGTGGCAACAAGCACGGCAACCGCCGCTACGGTGATAAGCGTGTATATAGTACTCTTGATCACCGTCAGATATCTCTTGTTATGCTTTACCCTTTTCAACTCCCTGTGCAGAGTCTCAATATTGGGCGTTTCTTTAAATATCGTCTTCTTCATTGTTTAAAACGTCTTCAAGAAGCTTTTTGAGGGTGGGGGATTTTGAGGTCAGCTCTTCTACCCTTTTTTGTACTTCCGCCCAATATGCATCTGCCCTCTCTTTTGCTTCTTCGATCATTGCATTACACTTTTCCTCCGTATGCTTTACGGCATCGGGGTCGCTCAAAAGCTTGATATTTTCGATATACTGATCGCAGGCAGCCTGAGCAGCTTCAAATACACCGTTAAGCCTTATTGCAGCCTCTGCAATAGAACCGGATTCATCGCAGATAAGACGCTTTTCAAGCAGCTTGTCCTGCATCTCACGTATCTGTTCCCGCAGCCTTTCGTTCTCGATCGTCTGCTCTATCAAAAGCTCCAAAAGTTCTGCTCTTGTGAGCCTCTTTAAATCATGTTCGATCATACATTAAAACCTTATAATTAAAGATATTTATACATATTTCATTTTATCACTAATGCCAACAAATTTCAATAGTTTTATACAAAAAATATAAACTTTTTGTAAATTCCGTCATTTTTTCACAGCTTTTAAAGGCGTAAAAAAAGACGCAATATAAATGCGTCTTTTTGTTGCTTATTGAATAGCTTCACGTAACCATTTGAGAGTGCATTTTACCATATGCTCGCCTGTTTCACGGCTTGCTTCCTTTGCGGATTCGGCAAACCACTCGGTGTTTCTCTCACAGCGGGAAAGGTCTACGTTTTCAGGCCATGTTCCCATCATAAGAGAGGTCTCCCACTTGCCTGCATGGTCAAAGCCTCCACACTCTATCTGAGCATCTGCACCGATAAGAGGAATTACCTTGATATATGAGAAGGGATCGTCTCCCGTTCCCATATCCTCGTAATAGGTCTTATAGGAATCGCTTCCCCACCAGCCCTTACCAAGGGTCTCCTCCATATACTCCATGGTGACCTTCTTTGCAGCCTTATGGCAAGCAATAGTCATAGGCATAAGCCCTGCACCCTCGGTCTGATGGTGAGGGATAAGGTAGATATTCTTGATGCCTGCGTATATCATTGACTTGAGAACATCGTAAATATAGGCGGTATAAGCATCCTCGTTCACATGGAAATGACCGGGCTTGGGCTCGCATACCGCATAGCTTGCAACACCGTACCAGATAGGAGGACAGACAACTATCTCCTTTTCCTTTTCAAGCTCTCTTAGACAGCCTGTAACGACCATAGTGTCCGTTCCGCAGGAGGCGTGACGGGCGTGGTACTCTAATGTACCTATCGGGATGATAAAGGGTACCTTGCGATCTGCCGCATCCTTTATCTCATCATAAAACATATTTATAAGTTCCATTTTTAACTCCTTATGCAAATAAATATTGAGGCTATTGTGTACAATAGCCTCTATATTACTTTAATCAGCTAATATCTACACCCCGTGTGATAATTATAAATCACAGTGTACTTTGGAGCGTAGTTTCGCAGCGGGTCAACCCGCTATAAATCCGAATCGCCTCACCATCGTGTGATGATATTGAATCTACTGCGAAGATACGGCGATTATGGATGCAAACACTTGTTTGCTTAACAATCTATCTCAATACAAGTCTCGGGAACCTCGGGACAAAGCATATCAAAGCCGTCCTTGGTAACTGCGATACCCTTCTCCCAACGAACACCGAAGGTGTCGGTAGAGATATAGGTATCGATCTGGTAGCACATATTCTCCTGAAGGTCATATGTAGAGGAGGTCTCACACCAGGGAGCCTCAACCTCGATCATACCTGTACCGTGGAGAGGT